>CAZBVV010000042.1:0-13587 GCA_964495345.1 uncultured Eubacteriales bacterium | reverse complement strand
TTTGCAACAGCATCTAATTTAATTGCCGCTTCAAGTGAATATACGGTAAGTGAAATGTTGTTATTAATCAGAATTTCGTAATCGTCGCTATGTGTATAAGAGAGAATAAGAATGGGAGTGTCAATCCCTGCATTTCTCAACTCAACTGCTTCGTCAACTGTTGCAACTGCAAAGTAATCAGCTTTATCACGCAGTAATTCAGCCAATGTAACCGCACCGTGACCGTATCCGTCTGCTTTTATAACAGCGCACATTTTAACATTATCATTTACACATTTTTTCAATTCGTTGAAATTGTGTTCAATCGCATCAAGATCAATTTGGGCGAAAGTTCTTAAATATTTATTCAATCAAAAGTCACTTCTCAATTAAATATTTGTTTTTGTTATAAAATCGTCAAACAATGCATTTTGAAGTTCAGTAAGCATTTTCTGACTTTTTCCGCCTACGGGGATTGAATCAACCTGAGTTACAGGTGTACAGAATGCACCGCAGTTAGTAAGGATAACCTCATCGGCATTCATAAGCTCTGCTACCGTGTATTCTCTTTCTTCAACCGGATAGCCTAACGTCTTGCACATTTTGATAAGATTTGCACGGGCTATTCCGTGGAGAATAAGATTGTCAGCAGGTGCGGTGATAAGAGTTTCATTTTTTATAATATGAATATTGCTGTGGGCACATTCCGTAACTCTGCCGTTGCGGTGAAAAATTGCCTCATCACAGCCTGCTTCAACAGCTTTTTGAATAGCCATAACAGAGGGGAGCAGATTAAGAGTTTTGATGTTACAATGCAGATATCTTGTATCTTCAACCGTTATAACCGTTTGTGTAACATCGTTCGTATACACCTCTTCGGGTGTAATTGTAATCCATATATTGGCTGTACTGCCGTCAACAGGGAATTGGTGACTTCGTATGCCCGTTCCTCTTGTAGCCTGCCAATATACAAAACACTCGCCGCAATCAACCTTTTTGAGCATATCATTAAGAATTGTTTTCATTTCATCCTTAGTATAGGGTAGCTCAATACGCAGTAATGATGCACTTAGATAAAACCTATCTATATGTTCATCAAGATTGTATATTATATGGTTGCGTGAATACGCCGTATCGTAGCATCCGTCACCAAAATAGCTTGCTCTGTCATTCATGGGAATATACATTTTTTCCAATTCATCGAATCTGCCGTTATAATAGCCGAGATTTTTCAATTCACAAGCTCCTTTAATAAATCTACTCATTATTATATGATAATTGAAAAGCTAAGTCAATAATTTAATAATAAATTGGCAAGAAAAAGGCAACAGGAATACATCTGTCGCCTTTAAAATATTATATATCACTTTCTGTTTCGGACATAAGCTCGGACTCAATCTCCGATTCAATTTCAGTAACTGATGTGTAATCGGAAATATCAGCAAGACCTGCAGAAATTCTAAGGAGTAATCTTGCATCAGCTGCAGTGATTTTTTTGTTACCGTCAATATCCGAAACGATGGACTGATAATCCGTCGGTATATCAAGCTGTGCAGAGAATCTTAAAACAAGTCTTGCATCTGCCGCAGTTATTTGCCCGTTTCTGTCAATGTCACCTGTTGAATAGCTGCTTTCATCTTCGGTGTTATAGCCGTAGTCAGCAATCAGTTCGGGATAGTTTACATAACAGGTATTAAGGTCTGTGTACTTTGTTTCAATGCCGTTTATTCTGCCTTTTTCGGAGTATTGCCACATTCCGTATTCACCTGTATAATCGCAAGAACCCGACCAGTCGGCAATCCAGAGTGCGTGAGAATTAAACAGCGTTTTGTTATAGTAATCTGTAGCCCAATATGCAGAACAGTAAACGCCCGAATAGATATTAGCGGCATCCATGGTGTCAAGATATGCCTTTGTCATGTTGAATATTGCAGTCTTTCCGCATTTTTCAATTACCGAATCTTCCATATCAATATACGCAGGCATATCAAGCTCAATATTGTTTTCTTTAATGGTTTTTAAAACAAATTCAGCTTCTTTTTCTGCATCAGAAACGGATTTTGCCGCAGAATAGAAATAACAGCCGATATATAATCCTTGTGCTTTTGCACCTTCATAATATTCAAGAAATTTGTCATCAATAAGTATCTCTCGTGATACGGAACCTCTCAGACCGATTCTTAAAATAACAGCTTTGAAGCCGGCTGATGCAACCTGTGCCCAATCAATTTTACCCTGCCATTTTGATACGTCAATAACTTTCCAATTAACGGCGTATGCACCTATGTTGTGATATGAGTCCTCATATTTTGAGGCATAGTCCATGCTTACCCAGCCGTTTTTTCCGTTGTAGGATGTATATCCCCAATCACCTTTGAATGATGTTATTTCAACGATAGTTCCCATCGGAATTTTGTCTGTAATGTCATTATCCGTTCCCGGTCCTGCCCTGAAATTCAAAGTGGATGCAGTTGTTATGTATGTACCTTCTTCGTATTTTGAGGTAAAAGTAAAATCAGGTGCTGCGTAAGCATAGATTTTGGCTATTCCGAGAGCGTACATTTTTTTGTTTACATTACTTTCGCTGTCGCAAATAACCGCCGTAACATATTTATCGTCTGCGGAAATAACAATAGCACACTCAGTAAGGGAACCTTCATCCTGAAAAATAATTATATCACCCTTTTGAGGAATGTAATTATCGGTGTATATTTTTTCTTTTTCATTAAAAAAATCGTACAGCTCCTGAGCTGAATGAGCATAGGGGATTACATGGTCGGGAATGTCTGCTTCTTTTGCAACCCATGTTATGAAATCAATGTTGTAATTTTGGTTTTCGGAGTATTTAGAGCCGTTTTCCGCTTTGTATCCTATTTGGGTAAGAGCGACTGAAACAAAGTCGTCAGCGTGTTCTCCCGTGTTAAGGTGAGTATTTTCATAATCGGCAAATACAGTAAAATGTATTGAGAACACTGTGGTTATAACTAAAATTAAACAGATTAGTTTCTTCATTTTATTCTTCCTTTACTTCACATTCAAGAGTTATTTTAATAGAAAAATTTTCTTGAAAGCCATGCTCTGAGCTTTGGTTTTCTGTCTGCTATACAGAAAAATACTATAAATATAAGGCATGATATTGCGAGTATTGTTGTAAAATAAGTGATGTATACAGAATAAGAATAAAGATTTATAATGCCGCAAATAAGTAAATTCAATGCAAAAGCTGTTGAAAAAATTGCAATCAAAGCTCGTATATTTGATCTCTTTTTATTAAAAAATACTGTCAAAAATCCGATTGAAATAAATACACATATATCAAGCGGGATTGCAATTCTCCAGAACCAATCATTGTCCGATGAATTCATATAAAAAAATACAAACATATAAAGTGCCGTTGCAACAGCATCAACAAAAACTATCAACAGCTTGTACTTATCCTTTATATAAAAAGGAAATACGCACAGAAACCATGCCATCAACGAGCTTGATACAACATAAACGGACCATAATGTTTCGGGTGTTAAAAGCAGATTTGTAAACACGCACACCACATTAGGAATAATCATCAACAGCGAAATTACGGTTGCAATGTAACGCTTTCTTGATGATTTGGGTATTTCTATTCTGTCCGGATAGATGGGATGTACATCAGCCTGTTTTGATAAATTCGGATTTATAACAGGTGTGTCACAAAGGGGGCAATTGTTTGCCGATGCAGATAACTCTACACCGCAGTTTACACAGTAGGACATTTTATTCTCCTTTTTTGCTCATAAATTATATAATGCATATATGCAAAATACTTTAATAAATTATTGTTTGTTGCTTACTACCTTAACAGGTATACCTTCTTTAACAAGAAAACGGAAAAACTCCCTTTCAATATCTGTATCGGTATACATATTGGAAAATGTCATGGACATTGTATTGCCTACGCTTATTGCACCGACTCTTGCACCGTTAAGCTGACCCGGTGTGGGAATAAGCATCATGCTTTCAATATGCTTGTACATTTCATCGGGCAATTTTACCACGCCCACATTTGTAAATACCGATGTTGTTGTTCTTTCTGCTCCGAAAATAAATACCAGACCAACAGCTAAATCCTTTACCACAAGAGGTAGAAATCTTAGTGCCGGATTCTTTTCAAGACCGATGTTGGATGCAAACATTGTTTGCAAATGCTTTGCATTGTTTGTAAGCCTTAAGCTCAGTGACAGGTGTCTGAGTACCTCCTCAAAGGTGTACTCACCCCAATTCGGGTTGATGTCAATATTGTAATTGACCGAAAAATTTCTCAGAGTGGCAGAGGGGAGCTGATTACGGCAGTTAACGGGAATTTGAATGCTGACCGTTTTTTGTTTTTTCTGCTCATTTTTTTGGAACTGAATGTGCAGATACATAAGTATTGATGCCATATATTCCGTAATCGTTACTCCGTATTCTTTGGCTTTTACCTTAACTTTGTCCACAGGCACATAGCCTGTTGTTGCGATTGAAGTATATTTTGGCATCTTTTCGCCGCGTCTGTGATACACCTTGCCGAGTGGGATATGCTCTTTTGCGGTTTTTGAAGCATATTTAATAAAAGAATCTTCAAATTCCGAATCCTTAGGTTTTTCGTTAATGTCAAAAACCATACCGGAACAGGGAATATCGTATCCTTTAAGTCTTAAATATTCCGCAGTAATCGTACAAAGGAATATTGATGCACCGTAGCCGTCTGTAAGAGCGTGAAATATTTCAAGCGATATTCTGTTTTTGTAGTAAAACACCCTGAAAAGATATCTGTTATTTTCGTTGTATTTTATTCTCAGACAATGATTGTTTGCATCGGGCAAAACAATGGGCTCCTCGGGATTTTTCTCAATGTAATGCCAAAAAAATCCGTTACGAATCCTTACTGCCATTGTGGGGAATCGGGGCAGACATCTTTTTACTGCCGTCAACAGCAACTCAGGGTCAATTTCTTCTTTCAAGTTTATTGATGTTCTTATAACGTTTGACCAGGTAGTGTTTTGTGCAGGGAATATGATTCCTGCATTATCGAGCTTGAACCACGTCTTGTCTTTAATATTAATTTTAAGTTTTTTCATAGCTTAATTAAAATCTGTGTTTTCGATTTCAGTAACAAGCTCATCAAGAAGCCTGTCTTCGCTGACCTTTCTTATAATTTCACCTTTTCTGAAAATGAGTCCGCATCCGTCACCGCCGGCAATACCGATATCAGCCTCTCTCGCTTCACCGGGACCGTTTACAACACAGCCCATAATTGCAACAGTTATGTTTTTGTTGCAATTTTTAAGCCGTTCTTCTGCTTGCGACGCCAAAGAAATAAGGTCAATCTTAGTTCTTCCGCAGGTGGGACATGAAACGAATTTTATGCCTCTTTGCCTCATGTCAAGAGCTTTGAGCAGGTCGTAAGCTGCATCAATTTCCTTTTCGGGGTCGGCGGTGAGCGATATTCTGATAGTGTCACCGATTCCGTTAATCAGCAACGCACCGAGACCTGCCGACGACTTAATAATTCCCATTCTCTCCGTTCCCGCCTCTGTTATTCCTATATGTAACGGATAATCACACATATCGGCAACAATGGAATAAGCATCAAAGGATTTTCTTACATCCGATGATTTAAGGGAAATTACAATATCGTCAAAGTCAAATTTCTTTAAAAGTCCTGCGTGATACATAGCACTTTCGGCTAATGCTTCGGGAGTAGGCGAGCCGTATTTTGCAAGAATTTCTTTTTCAAGTGAACCTGAATTTACGCCGATTCTAATGGGGATATTTTTACTTTTGCACTTATCTGCAACAGCTTTTACTCTGTCATCAGCACCGATATTTCCGGGGTTAATTCTTATTTTGTCAACTCCTGCCTCGGCACATTCAAGAGCAATTCTGTAATCAAAATGAATATCCGCAACAACGGGTATTGAAACATTTTCTTTAAGTTTATATATGGTTTTTACGCAATCAAGGTCGGGTACTGCCGTTCTTATAATTTCACAACCCGCATTCTGTAATCTTAACGCCTGTTCAACACAGGCATCTGCATCCCATGCAGGTGTATTAAGCATTGATTGTACGGCAACGGGATTGTTTCCGCCGATAATGATATTTCCGATTTTAATTTCTCTTGATACTCTTCTTTCGTACATAATATATCACCGTCAGTTAATTATCAGATTTTTAATATCGTTAAACGTTATTACAACCATGAGAAGCATAAGCAGAGCAAGACCTGCCGCATGAATAAAGCCCTCGTATTTTGCAGGAATCGGTTTTTTTCTTACAGCTTCAATAAGTATAAAGAACAGTCTGCCGCCGTCAAGTGCGGGAATCGGGAGAAGATTGAACACGCCTACGTTAATGGTAATAAGAGCCATAATGTATACAATAGTGTCAAAGTTAGTACCCGTTGAAACAGCCTGTGAGGTAGCTTGTGCAATTATTGAAACAGTACCGACCGGACCCGATAAATCGTTAATGCCGTAGTGTCCCGTTACGAGGTCGAAAAGCGTAAGCCAGATTAGTCTTGCAATAGAAACCGTATCTTTCACTGCTGTTGAGATTACATTCCAGGGTGTTTTTTCAACACCAACGATAATAAAATCATAAATAATTGTCGTGTTGCCGGCTTCATCTGTAATTCTGTCAAATTGCACTCCCTCAAGAGTAAATTTTTCACCGTTCCTTTCGACAACAAAATCGTATATTCCGTCATCGTCACGCTGTAAACAGTAGCTGATGTCCATGCTTGAAAAAATGGTCGTGCCGTTAATCTCTTTAATCACGTCACCGGCTTCAAGTCCGTATTGCACGCTTGTTGCGTTTTCGTAAAAACTGTGAATCTGTGTTGTTCCGATAAGGTCATCCATGCAGGTAAGAATTACAACGAAAATTAAACCTAAAATAAGATTCATTATTGCACCTGCTGCAACTATTATAAACTTTTTCCACCATTTCTTTTTGCAAAAAGCATTTTCATCTTCGGACTCTGAATCCTCACCCTCCATGCTTACATATCCTCCGATAGGCAAACAGCGAAGAGAATACTGTGTTTCACCCTTTTTCTTTTTTAAAATGGCCGGACCCATACCAAGTGAAAATTCATTAACTTTTACTTTAAAGAGCTTAGCGGAAACAAAATGTCCTAACTCGTGTATGGCAATAATGAGACCGAAGAAAAGTATTGCAACCGCAATCGGCCATACCTTTCCCCATATCGCTCCGATATCAACAGAAAGTAAAACTGTATTCAACACTTTCAATCCTTTCGCGTAACAGCTGATATTACTGCTTCTCTGACCGCTTTGTCAGTTTCGTCAATATCGTCAACTGTAAAAATATCAGCCTTTTTAGCTTTTGATGCACCTTCTAAAATAAGGTCGGGAATATCATTGAACTTAACTTTGCCCATGCGGAAAAGAGCATTTACCTCTTCGTTTGCACTGTTGACCGCCGCCGGCATAAGTCCGCCCTGAGCAATAGCATTTCTGCATATATCAATACATCTGAATGTATCGTAATCGGGCTTATAGAATGAGAGCTTTGCAAGTGAAGCAAAATCAATCTCACCAACAGGGGATTCATATCTTTCCGGGTATGTGAGTGCATACTGTATAGGTATACGCATATCCGGCAAGCCCAACTGTGCGATAACGGAATTATCGCTGTATTCAATCATGGAATGTACGATGCTTTCTCTGTGAACTATTATGTCAACCATGTCGGGACTTAAATCAAAAAGCCACACAGCTTCAATCAGTTCAAGACCTTTATTGAACATCGTTGCCGAATCTATCGTGATTTTAGCACCCATGCTCCAATTCGGATGCTTCAATGCGTCTGCGGCGGTAACGTTTTCAAGTTCTGCTTTTGTTTTTCCGAAGAACGGACCGCCTGACGCTGTAAGTATAATCTTTTTTAATGCTTTGTTTGACGGTTTACCCTCTAAACATTGAAAAATTGCGGAATGTTCGCTGTCTACGGGAAGAATAGGCACGTTATTTATTTTTGCCGCATCTGTCACAAGCTGACCGCCTGCCACAAGTGATTCCTTGTTAGCAAGTGCAAGCTGTTTTCCTGCATTGATTACAGCAAGGGTAGGTCTTAATCCAGCCATGCCGACGATTGCATTTATAACTGTATGTGCATCAGTTTCGGCAGCACACTCACATATACCGTCAACGCCCGAAAGCACTTTTATGTCAGTATCTTTTAACGAATGTTTGAGTGCTTTTGCACCTTCTTCATCATAAAGAGCTACCATTTCGGGATTTAACAGCCTTGCCTGTTCTTCAAGCAGTTTTGCGTTTGAGTGAGCTGTTAATGCCGTAACTTTGTAACCGTGTTTTTGTGCAACGTCAATAGATTGTGTTCCGATTGAGCCTGTTGAACCGAGAATAGCTATTTTTTTCATGCTTTATCACCGTTAAATGTTAATGAAATATACAACTGCATAAAGGGTAGGCAGAACAAACAACAAACTGTCTGCTCTGTCCATAATTCCGCCGTGACCGGGAAGGATTTTTCCAAAGTCCTTTACTGAGTGATTTCGCTTAATAACAGACGCTGACAAATCACCGAACATACTGATTACGGAAAGAATAACGCTGATAATAATTATTTGCCACCACTCAATAGTATGAACTGTAAAGAAGAAATTATCGAAAACAAAGAACAATGCCGTATTAAGTACAACCTCTCCCAAAATGCCTCCGATTGCACCTTCAACAGTCTTTTTAGGGCTGATTTCGGGACAGAGCTTATGCTTGCCGAACTTTCTGCCTGTAAAGTATGCGAAAATATCGGTCATCCATGCGGAAAATACTGCAAGCAAAATAAAGAATACACCTGTTGCCTTTGTGTATTTGTCAGGATAAGTGATATATACGTCTCTTAAAAGAATACCCATTGAGAATGAGCATGGAATTGCAGTAATTGCAAATAATGCAGTTAAAACATCGTTGAATGTTGTCTTTTTGTGCATCAGTACCATTATAATTGAGAACACGATTATATAAACAACAGCAACAGGGATAATCGGTATTGATACATTAAAATGGAATAAAAACGGTATTACAGCCGCAGTTATACAGCTTATTGCCGTAATCACGTTATTTTTACCGCCTGTTGCTTTTATAATTTCATGCACCGCAATGGCTCCCGCAACGGCAAACAGCACCGAAAACATCACCGAATGCATAAATATAAAGCAGGGAAGTATGACAATTACTCCTATTAAAGATGTGATAATTCTTTTTTTCATTTTATTTTCTCCTAAGCAGTTTAAGCGGAATCTGAAAAACGATTCCGCTTTGAGTGTAATATTAAATTCCGCCGAAGCGTCTGTTTCGTTTTTCAAAATCTCTGAGTGCCATATTAAAATCCTCTTCAGTAAAATCCGGCCAAAGAATATCTGAAAACCATAATTCCGAATAAGCACTTTGCCATGTAAGAAAATTTGAAAGTCTGTATTCACCGCTGGGACGGATAATCAAATCAGGTTCGGGCTGACAAGCAGTATAAAGGTAATCGGAGATAAGATTTTCATTAATATCCTCCGTATTTAACTCACCTGTTTTGATTTTTGATGCAATATTCTTTACGGCGGTAACAATTTCATGCCTTCCACCGTAGTTAATTGCGATATTAAGCGTTAATTTTGTCTGATTTTCGGTGAGCTTTTCGGTGTAATCCATAAGAGCAAGAAGTTCAGGTGAGATACCTGATCTGTCACCGAGGAATTTAAGTCTTATACCTTTTTTGATATTTTCGTCAATTCTGTCGATAACTTCCTGTAAATAATCACCGAAAAGATGCATAATTGCATCTACCTCTGCTTCGGGACGCTTCCAATTTTCTGTTGAAAAGGCATAAAAAGTAACGTATTTTATTCCCAAATCGCCTGCGTATTCGCCGATTCTTCTAAAATTTTTTGCACCCTCTTTATGTCCTTCGCTTCTCGGAAGTCCTTTCTGCTTTGCCCACCGTCCGTTTCCGTCCATAATAAATCCCACGTGCTGAGGAAGTACGGAGAATTGCGGTAAATTTTTGTTGTCTGACATATCAGATCTCCATTATTTCAGCGGACTTAGCCTTTTCGATAGTTTCAATCTGCTTAATAAATTCATCGGTGATTTTCTGGATTTTGTCTTCGCCGATTTTCTGGTCGTCTTCGGTAATATCGCCGTTTTTCTTCATCGCTTTAACTTTATCCATAGCGTCTCTTCTTAACTGACGGATAGCAACCTTTGAATCCTCAGCGATTTTTGCAATATCCTTAGTAAGCTGTTTTCTTCTGTCCTCTGTAAGAGGGGGGAAGTTAAGTCTTATAAGAGAGCCGTCATTCTGGGGATTGATACCAAGGTCAGATGTCTGGATAGCTTTGCAGATTGGAGTGAGTGCACCTTTATCCCAGGGCTGAATAACAAGAGTTCTTGCGTCTGCATTTGAAATGCTTGCAAGTTGTGAAATAGGTGTGGGGGTTCCGTAATATTCAGCCTGAATTTTGTCAAGCACCTTTGCACTTGCTCTGCCTGCTCTGATTGAGTCATATTCGGAATGCAGAGCCTTGATAGTTTTGTTCATTTTTTCTCTGGTAATGTCATAAAGTTCTTTGAGTTCCATAGGTTAAACCTCCGTTAATAAATGTTTATGTAAGTATATTGTATAATATTTTTGCTTCTCAGTCAAGAATAAGTGTGCCTATATTTTCACCTGTAACGGCTTTATAAATATTTGTCGGGTCCTGAAGATTAAATACAAGAATCGGAATATTGTTATCCTTACAAAGTGCGGCGGCTGTACTGTCCATAACGCCGTAACCTTTTGCAACAACTTCTTGATGTGTAAGAGTGTCAAACTTGACGGCATCACTGAATTTGTTAGGGTCTTTGTTGTAAACGCCGTCAACATTGGTTGCTTTAAGCATAACATCTGCTTTGATTTCTGCAGCTCTGAGCGATGCGGCAGTGTCCGTGCTGAAATAGGGAGAACCTGTACCGCAACCGAAAATAACAACTCTGCCTTTTTCAAAATGGCGGATTGCCTTATTTCTTATGTATGGCTCTGCAATCTGACGCATTTCGATAGCAGTCTGCACTCTTACGGGAACACCAATCTGTTCAAGAGTATCAGCAACTGCAAGTGCGTTCATTGTTGTTGCAAGCATACCGATATGGTCAGCTCTTGTTCTGTCCATACTGCCGCTTGAACGGCCTCTCCAGAAGTTACCTCCACCTACAACTATACCGATTTCAGTTCCGATTTCAACGCATGACTTAATTACTTCGCAAACTTTTGTAACGGTGTCAAAATCAATGCCCTGTTTTTTTTCTCCGGCGAGAACTTCACCGCTTAATTTTAAAAGTATACGGTTAAATTTCTTTTCCATATATTTAGCCTCCAATAACTGCTTTTTTATCATTTTACAATATTTTGTGCAAACTGTAAAGAGAAATATTGACTAAATTAAAAAAAAAGTATATAATTGTTGTAATTTAACTTTGAAAGGAATCGGATTATGGCAGAAATTAAGGATAAATTACCCGAGAATATCAGCGAAATTTTATCTGTTTACGGTGTTTCGGAAATTACAGGCTGGCAGATGCTTCATTCCGGTCTTATAAACCGTACATATTCTATTGATTTTATAAACAAAAACGGTGAAAACGAAAAGTGGCTTTTGCAAAATATTAACACAAATGTTTTTAAAATGCCGGTGGAACTTATGGATAACGTTGTCCGTGTTACCGAATTTTTAAAGGGAAAAATCGCCGCACAGGGCGGAGATATTACACGTGAAACGCTCACCGTTCAGATGACTGCTGACGGAAAAAACTGTTATTTTGACGCTTTCGGCAACTGCTGGAGAATGTATAATTTTGTTAAGGGTGCATTTTCATACGACGCAATAGAAAGTCCTGAGCTTTTTTACAGAGCCGGTGCATCTTTCGGTAAATTTCAGGCTCAGTTGGCTGATTTTCCCATTGATACTCTTTATGAAACAATCCCCGATTTTCACCATACATACAAAAGATTTCTCAATCTTACAGAATCTGCTTTGAAAAATGCTTCGGGAAGAGCATGTAATGTAAAAGATGAACTACAATTTGCATACAGCAGAGAAGCTGATACGAAAGTAGTGGTTGACCTTATTGAAAAAGGTGAAATTCCCGTCAGAGTTACACATAACGACACAAAACTCAACAATATCATGTTTGATGAAATAACCCGAACTCCTATATGTGTTGTAGACCTTGATACCGTAATGCCCGGCTCTGCTCTTTATGATTTTGGTGATGCTATCCGTTACGGTGCAAATACTGCCGCTGAAGACGAAAAAGACCTTTCAAAAGTCAGTATGGATATGGAGCTTTATGAGCAGTATGTCAAAGGCTATCTTTCTACGGCAGGCAAAAGCCTTACGGAAAAAGAAATTGAGCTTTTACCGTTCTCGGCAAAGCTCCTTACTCTCGAATGCGGTATGAGATTTCTTACGGACTATATTGACGGTGATGTATATTTTGGTACAGCATATCCCGAACACAATCTTGTCCGATGCCGTACACAGTTCAAACTTGTTGCGGATATGGAAGCAAAGTTTGACGAAATGGTGAGAATTACGAAAGAAGCATATGCTGCTATCTGACGTTGTGGGGGAGATAAAATGAATAATACTACAGAAGCAAAAATATTAAATGAAAAATCGGACTCAACATTCTTCGTTGCCGCAATTTCACTTACACTCAGTTCTTTGATGCTTAATTTTTCCAATTCATTCAGTTCAGATACAATGTCCGACAAGATTATGTTTGTATTATGTGCAATCATTATGGCTGCTGCAAGTATAACGGCGTATGTTATGACGATAAAAGGTTTTGGAATTGTAAAAAAGTCATGTATGCTCGATGATAAAAATGAGAACTACTATCTTGGCAGAAATTTACAGCGTTTATCCGTTGCAACGATTGGTATAACGATAATTCTTACTGTTGCTGCATTTTTTGTTTCTGTTCTTGCGGCTCAGTATGCAAATCTTACTGAACTGTCAGAAGCCGATTATCAAGCTTACGGTAATTTGCTTGTTATTGTTGCTGTAATCAGTATTGTAATGATGATATTTGATATTACATTACCGTATATGATTTATCTTTGGAAAACTCACAAAATCTGCGGCGGTGATAATTTCGCACTTCTCACAGTTATCATTATGGTCGTTCAGATTATTATTGCAAGCCTTAATTCAATCTATTCGGCAAGAGGCGGCGACAACAGTTTTCTCTCATCATTTTCAGTTGTGCTTGAAGTTATAGAAAGACTCGCTTTAATGTTATTCTTTCTTAAAAGAAAACAGAAAAAAGCTATTGTAACAGAGTAAAATCATTAATAAAAATATTTAAGAAAAAACCGAATTTCACAAAATCGTGAAGTTCGGTTTTTTTCATGTTTGTTTGTAATCCTCAAATCCCCATGTGGGTCAACACATGGGGATTGTTCGTTTCATTATTTTACAGCGTTGTACAGCTCAACAGCAACCTGATTTCTTGTTACTGTATCGAAAGCAGTACGAGTGCTGAATAACTGACCGACTTCATAAAT
>CAZBVV010000041.1:0-13905 GCA_964495345.1 uncultured Eubacteriales bacterium | reverse complement strand
TCTTCATCATTTTCATACATGGGGAAATCAACAACAAAACAGAATTCAAAGGCATCGTCACGGATAAGGTCAAGCTGTTCTTTCTTTGCAAGCCATGTACGGATAAGACCTGCTTTTTTCTCCGTGTCGTTTTTCTTATCGTCACAGATAAAGAACAGAGTTTCGCCCTCTTTTACGCCTGTAATAGCTGTAATTTCAGCTTTCTGCTCTTCGCTGAGGAATTTTGCGATAGGACCTGCAAACACACCCTCTTTAAGAGTGATGTAACCGAGACCGCCCAGACCGACTTCAGCAGAAGTAGCGTATTTGAGAGAATCCTCAAAAAATTTCTTTGACTTGCCCTTACAATCGGCAACAATACCTCTTACGGGTCTGCCCTTGAATGCAGGAAAATCAACACCTGCAAAGAAAGCAGTTAAATCACAGATAACAAGAGGGTTGCGAAGATCGGGTTTATCAGAGCCGTAGGTCATCATAGCATCAGCATAAGTGATACGGCGGAAAGGCTTGGGAGTTACCTTTTTATCGGAGAAAGTTTTGAATGTGTCATAAATAACGTCTTCACAGACATCAAGAACCTCCTCTTGTGTTGCAAATGCCATTTCAAAGTCAAGCTGATAGAATTCACCGGGAGAACGGTCTGCTCTTGCATCTTCGTCACGGAAACAGGGTGCAACCTGAAAATATCTGTCAAAACCGGAAACCATAAGCAACTGTTTGAACTGCTGAGGAGCCTGGGGCAAAGCATAAAACTTACCCGGATGTTTACGGCTGGGAACAAGGAAATCACGGGCACCCTCAGGTGATGATGCAGTAAGAATAGGTGTCTGCATATCGAGGAATCCCTTATCCTCCATTTTATTTCTTAAATGACGGATAATCTTTGAACGCATAACAAGGTTGTTGTGATTTTTTGGATTACGAAGGTCAAGATAACGGTATTTAAGACGGAGTTCATCCTTGCTCTGTCTTGAATTTCTGACCTCAAAGGGCAACATATTATGTGATTTACCGAGAATCTGAAGACTGTCTGCAACCAATTCAACATAACCTGTTGCGATTTTTGCGTTAACTGTTTCAGCATCACGCTTTTCAACAACACCGCTTACAGAAATAACTGTTTCACGGTTTACATTTTTAAGAAGCTCCTCGTTGTGAATAACCACCTGTGTTACACCGGTGTAGTCACGAAGATCTACGAAGATAACGCCGCCGTGGTCACGGACAACATCCACCCAGCCGGCAAGCTGAACGGTTTTGCCGATATGCTCGTCACGAATGTCGTTACACATTAACGTTCTGTACATAATGATACCTCCAATAAAACAAAAACGCCCCGAGGAATATGTTAATACATACTCCCGGGACGAGTAAAACAAATTCACCCGCGGTGCCACCCGCATTGATACGCAAAAACAGCGTATCCTCTTTTACAATATTAAATTGTGGTTAACAGAGTGTTCCCTTGCTTACTACTCATCTCAAACGCGCTTTCAGTCGGTGACGCATCCTCCCTGACAGACTTTCCGAAAAAGCAGAGTCTCTGCATATATTATAGCAAAAAAAATCGTTTTGTCAACAGATTTTTTCTATAATAAATTTTTCACATACAGTAAAAAATTTATACAAGTTGCAGACGGTAATAATAATTTTTCCAATAATGAATATAAAAAGTAAAATATTGACAATATTATAGTATTTTGTAGTTTTTTTACAAATAACCTATTGTATTTTGCATTTTTTTGTTATAATATTAAGCTGTATTGTTATAAATAATATATTGTCTTTTTTCGGGGTGTTTAAATGACTGAAAAGGAATTGAGAAAACTCAGCAGATTGGATCTTCTTGAGCTTCTGCTTGAACAGACTAAAATTAACGAGCAGTTAAGAGCTGAAATAGCTGAAATCAGACTAGCCGAAGGCAATTTTACTTCGATTGAAAACCTGCAAAAGCTTAACAGTCAGTTAAGCTCCGCATTGGAATATACGGATTCACTAAAAAAAAAGGTGCAAAAACCTAAAACGCAGGACGGCAAATCGGACAGGGGCTTGTACAGCAGAATTATGTATTTCTACTTAAAAAATGATGATGCGTTGGCGAGTCTGCCTGCTGATTTGCAAGAGGATATAAGAGAAAGGCTTAGAAAAATAACCAATGAAAACAAATAAACGGGATTTTCCTCAGGTTGAGTATATCGAATCAGAAATACGCCGTGAAAAATACAAAAACAGATATAAAATCTCGTTAAAAAGTACGGTGTTTACGCTTGTTACAGTAGCCGCTGTTGCAATCCTTGTTGCAACACTGTGGATGCCCGTTTTGCAGATATACGGCAGTTCAATGACCCCCACGCTTACAGACGGTGATATTGTTATATCAACTACCGTAAGTGAATTTAAAACCGGTGACGTTATTGCTTTTTACTATAATAACAAAGTTCTTGTCAAACGGGTTATCGCCGTGTCCGGTCAATGGGTAGATATAAAAGAGGACGGCACGGTTTACGTTAACAGTGCAGAAATTGACGAACCGTATATCACCGAAAAATCATTCGGTGATTGCGACATAAGTCTTCCGTACCAGGTACCCGAGGGCAGAATTTTTGTTATGGGGGATCACAGAAGCGTATCCGTTGATTCCCGAAACAGCGTTGTAGGCTGTGTTTCACAGGAACAGATTGTAGGAAAAATTATTTTTCGAATATGGCCATTAGATAAAATCGGCACTATCCGATAACAGCAAAAACATCACGAAAGGAGGATAGGCCACTATGCAGTTGCTTTTAAAAAAGATTGCAGAGCTGTTACGACTTGCACGCATTGATGAGCGACTTAAAAAGCTTGCAAGAGTTCTTGCAATAGCTGTCGTTTTTGCAACTACATATATGCTTATTCTCCCTGCAATTACCCTTGAAACGGATGTTGCCTGCGGTATGCAGGAGCATACTCATTCCGAAAGCTGTTATACTCTTAAAGAATCGGCATCAGGTGAGGAATCAAGTGATGAGTATGTGCTTGGCTGTACTCTAACCGAGCATACACACAGTGATGCGTGCTATATTACCGATAACAAGACGGAACTTGATGCACTCATCAATGAAACACAGGAAATTATCCGTCATGTTATAAACGAAATTGATTCGTTACCCACATACGATGAAATAGAGGCAAAACTCCTTGAATTTGCGGAAAACGGTGATGAAGACGGTGAGATTGAATATCTGACTCAACTGAAAAAGAAGGTACAGAATATCTATTATACCTACAGTATTTTAGGTGTTTATCAGGACTATATAACAAATGCTGATAAGCTTTTCGAGCTGGAATGGCTTTGGAGTGCAGAAAATCTCGGTCTTAACAGCGACGGTAGTTTTGACATAAATATATATGCCGTAAACAACTACACCTCAGATGATTATAAATCATCATTGGGATTGGAATATCCCCCCGTGCTTATCTACGGAGGAAACAAGACAGAAGTAGGCATTTCCGACAGCTTCTTGTGGTGGATAGGTATTGTTGTTGAAAGTGACAGCAACGGCGATTTCTATGTTTCAAAAATCAACACAAGCTATTCTGATAATAAGAGCAGCCTTGAAGCTACAACAGACAATGGATTTGTCGTTTTTGTGTGGTCCGGTGATGATGATTGCAATCCTGCAATAGCAAACATATCTGTAAATGACAGCGTTATTGTAGATTTCAACTATATGATAGATTCAGCTTATTCGGGTACAGCGTTAGGTACTGTAACTTTCGGTTATGTTGCAGAAGAAGAGGCTGAGCTTCATATCGTTGAGTCTGCCGACACAAGCGAGCTTGTAAAAATAAATCTTTTTAACTACGGTGCTAATATCAATAGTTTATACAGCAGCAACAATAATTACCCCGGTTTCCAGCAGGATTACGGTACAAGAACGACGTTAAGCTCAATCGGTGCTTACAATATGAACTTCGGTAACACCGTTACGGCTGATATACTTGCAGGTATCAGCGGATTGACAACAGGTGCTACCGGTCTTAACAGAATAGAAGACATCAACAGTTCACTTACCGGTGAAATGAACTATCTTTTAGGTGATGACGGTTATCCCGTAACAGCCAACGATTTAAGCCTTGCATACCTCTTTACTGACAACACTTACGCAACAAAGCAAAACACCGATAATATCAACGGTCTGTTTCAGCAAATAACAGAAACCGGTGAGTATTATTACGACAGCCATCTGAATCATGCACAGTTCGATGCAGACACAGACACATTTATTCTGTATGAAGAAAAAATATCTGCAAACTTTATGATGTATCCCTTCGGCAATTTTCTTCCGTTTACAGATATTGAAAACGATGCAAAACAATCAAGCAAGATTAACGGCACCTATCTTACAAAAATTGCAAACAGAGCTTATACAAGATATACTAACGGTGAAAGCAAAAACTCAACAAGCGAATATTTAGGTCTTTACAATGCACTTACAAGCTTTGTATCAATCATGAACAAAAATTACACAAGCGGCTGGAGTGCAAAGGACTGTGCGAACTTATATTTCAAGTTGAATAATGTTGTAGATTCATCAGGTAATTACATTACATTTACAGACGATGATTTGGATGATATTTACACACTTGATTACGATATTCCTACGGACTTCTACTTCGGCATGGAAATTGATATGAACTTCATTCAGCCAAAAGGCGGTCTGACAGGTACAACAGGTAAAGAGCCGCTGAATTTCTACTTCACCGGTGACGACGACGTTTGGATTTATATTGACGGTGTTCTTTTCCTTGACCTTACGGGTATTCACCGTCATGTAGGCGGCGAGATAGACTTTGTAAACGGTGTTGTCAACTATTACAAGCTTGATACAACAATCGGTGATGTTTCAGCAACACCTTATGCAACAGAAACCTTTGCCGAAATACTTGAGCGTGCAGGAAAAAGCACTGACGGTCTTAACGAAACAGGTACTTTTGACGATTATTCAACCCATACACTCAAATTCTTCTATATGGAGCGAGGCTCCGGCTCAGGTGTATGCCGTATGAATTTCAATCTCCCGCTTGTCAAGGATAACACGATCACAATAACAAAAGAACATGATATTGATACAGATGTATTAGGAAATCCGGATTATTATTTTCAGGTTCTCAAAGCTGTTGACGGTGAAAAGACAGAAGATCTTTTCATCGGAGCCAACACTGCATACGAGGTTCTTGATTCGGCAGGTAATAAAATCCGTGATGCTGTTACAGATGCAAACGGAATAATCATCATCAAAGCAGGTGAAACGGCACTTATTACAAATTCTGACGATAATATCGGTGAATATTATGTCCGTGAGTTAATTAATGAGGATTTTGTCGCACAGTACGGACAAGTAATTGTTGACGGCACAAGCACAACAACATCAATCCACGGTATACACATAGGAAGTGACTACTTTGACAGTCACGAAAGTGAAATAAAAGATATTCTCAACGGTCATACGGATTTCGATTTTATAAACAGCATTGACACATCCGAACTTGGTGCATTGATGCTTACAAAAGAATTAATCGGAACAGAGAATACATCGAGCTTTACTTTCAACATAACGCTTGACGGTGAAGCATTACCTGTTGGTTGTAATTATATGCTTATCTCCGATGATGGAGCAGAAACAGAGATGAGTGTGACACAAGAAGGTAAAATATCTCTTAAAGCAGGAGAAAGCGTGCTTATAAAAGATATACTTTCAGGCAGTTATTTTACTGTCAGCGAAGAAGCAGACAGTAAAGGTGATTACACTCTGAGCTACAAGGAAAGCGGAACATATTACACAACTGACGGTGTTTCCGCATCGGGTTATATACTCCCGGCTTCGACTGTATCACCTATGGTTCTGACTGCGGTAAACAGCGAAAAAGGCACAAGTGTTACAATAAACGGCACAAAAACACTTGATGATTTTAACGGCGATAATTATGCTTACAATATTCTGTTGCAACAGGTAACGGATTCAAGCGGTGAAGCATTAACCGAGAACGGAGTGCAGTTCAACGCTCCCGTTTCGTTCGGCAGTTCGGAAAGTGAACTGACACAGAATTTTGCTTTCACACTGACTTATTACGAATCACAGATTGCCGACGGTGAACACAAATTCTACTATCTCATATACGAAGAATATGACGAAAGCAGTTCAAATTTTACTGTATTTGACACAACAAAATATGTTGCTGAAATTACCGTTACAAAAACGGAAGATGAAATCACTTCTCTTCTCACAGCTTTTTATAAAAACGGAGAAGCAATAAGCACAGTTGATGTGTCGGCTGATTTTGTAAACAAGCTTACAGGTCAGTTGACAATTTCAAAGGAAGTTACAGGTGATGCAGATCAAAATCAGCTATCAACCGAGTTTGAATTTATCATCAATATGATTCATAACGATACTCCGTTAAACGATACATATACAATTATCAAAACCGATTCAGACGGTGTTTCAAGTGAAAGTGAAATAACATTTGAAAACGGCACGGGATACGCTTATCTCAGTCACGGTGATACGGTAAATATAAAAGGTATACCCATAGGTACGGAAGTTACAATTACGGAAAACAATTCAGATTTCCTTATTTCCCATTCAATCGGAAACGATGAAGTTTTAACACAGGGAAACGAAGCAACACTTACCGTAGCCACAGGTGACATCAGCGTACATTTTTACAACCATATTGCCTATGTTCTTCCCGAAACAGGCGGTACGGGTAACACAATGTATATAATCGGAAGCATGCTCATATGCTTGAGCACTGTCTTCCTGCTCTGTTATACAAAAAAACGCAGGGAAAGGAGGATTGAAAGCTCAAGGCTGTGAGGACACTCCGAATTATATAAAAATTATTGTAATTATTCCCGAAAGGGAAAAAGAAAGGAACGACAACTATGAAAAAGGCAAAAACTCTCATTAGTGTAATACTCGCTGTTATGCTTGTATTCACAATGGCACTCTCATCTTTTGCTGCAGGCGAAGGCAGCATCACAATCACAAATGCTGTTTCCGGTCAGACTTACGCTATTTACAAGATGTTCTCTCTTGTACCCAGCACGGAAGGCGGCGAATCCTATCTTTACGAAGCGGAAGACGCTTGGAAAGGCTTCCTCAACGGCACCGGTGCTGACTATGTTGAAGTAGACGGCGACACAATCGTTTGGAAAGGCACTACAAATGACGATGGCGTAGCTGATGCTGACGCTGTTGCAGAGTTTGCAAAGCTTGCTCTTGCTTACGCAGAAGCAAACGGAATCAGTGCTACAGCATCATCAAATGCAACAAGCTCAACAGTATCATTCACAAATCTTGATCTCGGTTACTACCTTGTTGACTCATCACTCGGTGCACTTTGCGGTCTTACATCCACAAACCCCACAGCAACAGTTGCAGAAAAGAACGCTCAGCCCACAGTTGAGAAAACTGTTAAAGAAGACAGCACAGAAGAATACGGTGCTTCCAACACAGCATCTATCGGCGATACAGTAGAATTTAAGACTGTAATCACTGCTCAGGCAGGTGCTGAGAACTATGTTCTTCACGATACAATGGATAAAGGTCTTACTTTCAATGCTGACTCAGTTGTAGTTAAAAATGACAGTGCAACTCTTACAGCAGGCACAGATTACACACTTACTACAACAGGCTTATCAGATGGTTGCACATTTGAAATCAATTTCTCTGATGACTTTGCGGCTACTCTTGAAGCAAATGAAACAATAACAGTTACATACACAGCAGTTCTCAATGAAAGTGCAAAAATTTCAACTGATACAAACGACAACGAAACACATCTTACTTACGGTGATAACAACAAAACTGCATCATCCGTAACAAAAACAGAAGCTTTCAAGTTTGATATTGTAAAAACAGATGAAAACAAAACTCTTATTAACGGTGCCGAGTTCAGACTTTATTCCGATGAAGCTTGCACAAATGAAATTGCAGTTGTTTATGATACCGAAAAGGGTTACTACCGTCCTGCCGTTACAGGCGAAACAGGCGAAGTTATCAAGGCAGGTACAGTTACTGTTGCAGGTCTTGATGCTGACACACAGACAAAATACTACCTCAAGGAAATCCAGGCTCCCGAAGGCTACAACCTTCTTACAAGCCCCGTAACCGTTGACCTTATGCAAACAGGTGCAGCAGCTAACCTTACAGCTGTTACAACAGCTGACGCATATGTAGAAGGCGGCGTTCAGGTTATCAACGACAGCGGTTCAATTCTTCCCTCAACAGGTGGTATCGGTACGGTTATCTTCTATGTAATCGGCGGTCTCCTCGTTGCAGGTGCAGTTGTTCTTCTCATCACAAAAAAGAAGATGTCTGCTGAAACTAAATAATTTTTTCCCCTTTACTGCGGAGCCGCAAGCTCCGCAGTAAAGTAAGCGGTATAAATCGGTAAGGAGGGTCTTAAATGAAAAAACACGGAACGACAATTCTGTTAATAGTTATATTTATTTTAGGACTTTGCTTACTGCTTTATCCATCTGTAAGTGATTGGTGGAACAGCTCTCGTCAGTCAAAAGCAATCACGTCATATTCGGAAACAGTCGAAAATATGCAAAAAAGTGAATATTATGCCATGATTGACAAGGCTCATGAATTTAACGAAATCATAAAGAAAAAAGGTATTTTCCAATATCTTTCAGATGATGAACTTGAAAAATACAACAGAACTCTTGACATTACGGGAACGGGAATAATGGGATATATTGAAATCCCCTCCATTGACGTATCATTACCCATATACCATACTGTTGAGGAAAATGTTTTACAGTTCGCTATAGGTCACATTGAGTGGTCAAGCCTTCCCGTAGGCGGAGAAAGTACCCATTGTGTGCTTTCAGGTCACAGAGGACTGCCCTCGGCAAAGCTTTTTACAAACCTTGATAAATTAGTTGAAGGGGATATTTTTACAATTACGGTTTTAAACGAAACACTTACGTATCAGGTCGATCAGATACTTATTGTTGAACCGGAAGATACTGATGACCTGTACGTTGTTGAGGGAGAAGACCTTTGCACGCTTGTAACCTGCACTCCTTACGGCATCAACACTCACAGACTGCTTGTAAGAGGTCATCGTATAGCTAATATTGAAGAAGAATCTCCTATGTATATAACATCCGAAGCAAACCGAATAGAGCCGCTTCTTGTCGCTCCGGTAGTTGCTGCACCGATGCTTCTTGCACTTCTTATATATACTCTTATAAAATATAAAGGAAAGAAAAAACAGCCGAAAGGGTGATATCTTTTGAAACAGTCACTTTTGCGAATATTTACTGTTATCATATTTGCTTTGACGCTCGGATTTACAGTATCAGCCGAAAATCTTAACAGCGTAACTATCCGCTACAATACAGATGACGGTTTTTTACAGAATGTACAGTTTGATTTATACCGACTGGGTGATATTTCCGGTTCTGTCATCACGCCCGAGAGTGAATTAACAACCTACTCCGTAAGCTTTGATATTTCCGATTCCGAGAAGTTGACAGCTCTGGCGGAAACTATCGGTGCATATATTCTGCGAGATAAGATAACTCCCGATTATTCAGACACAACTGACGAAAACGGTATTGCAGATTTTAATAACGTGAAGCTTAAAGACGGTGCATATCTTTATATCGGAAAAAAGCATACACAAAACGGTTACATCTATTTTTGTGAGCCTGCAATAGTTCTTCTTGAAAACGGAGCAAATCTTACGGTCGCTCCGAAATATGAAAAAACAGATTCTACAACCGATATTAAAGTTGAATATAAAGTTATTAAGGCATGGTATACGGACGAAGACGGTGAACGCAAAGCAGTTGAAATTGAAGTTCAGCTTTTGTGTGACGGCGAAGTGTACGACACGGTTACTCTTAATGAATCAAATAACTGGAAACATGAATGGAAATCACTCTCTTCCCATTATTCATGGACGATTACCGAAAAATACATTCCCGAGGGATTTATTGCAAAACTCAAAAAAGATTCCGGAGTGTTTATGTTATCCAATATAAGTGACACAACGGAAACAACTACAACAGCAGAAACTACCACAGAACCCGAAACAACCACTACGGCAGATCTTCCGCAAACAGGTTCTTTAAGTTGGCCTATCCCCTATCTTGTATGCATAGGATTGTTACTTCTGACAGCCGGTTATGCAATTTACCGCAGAAATGAGATAAAAGATGAACAGCAGTAAAACAACGGGGAAAATAATAATGTTTCTGGGCAGTATATGTATTGCGGCGGCATTAATTTGGACTGCTTACAACACATATACCGACAATAAAGCAGGCAAATATTCTCAGCAGGTGTTACAGCAACTTGATATTCAAGTGAATACCGATTCGGTTCCCGATTATATGCTCAATCCCGATATTCTGATGCCCATTAAAATAATTGACGGGAATAAGTATGTGGGTACTGTTGAAATACCTTCAATAAACCTTATTTTGCCCGTAATTAACGAGTGGAACGATAAAAATGCAAAAATTGCACCTTGTGTTTATTCGGGCACGGCATACAAAAACAATCTTATAATTGCAGGACACAATTACAAAAAGCATTTCGGCTATATTGACAATCTTAATGCAGGTGACAATGTAATTTTTACCGACTCGGACGGAAACGTGTTCAATTATACCGTAATTTATACAGAATATATAGACGGAAATGCAAAAGAAGATATGCTCGGCGGTGAATGGGATTTGACTCTGTTCACTTGCAACTACTCGGGTGATAAGAGAATAACCGTAAGATGTGCATTATCCGAAAATCAAGCACGGTAACTCTTTTTTTATATAATGACAGATTGACATTTATTGAGCAGTAAGTTATATTTAAATTGTATTAAATCGGGAGGTTTTTTATGTTGCAGATTTTAAGAACTTTTGTTGTGATGTTTTTATCTTTTGAAATCCTGCTTACTGGAATGTTCAACGGCATTACAGTAAAAAAAGATTATGAAATGCCTGACGTTAATGCAGGTGAATATTCACAGTATGTTAACCCGTACATCGGCACGGGAGGTCTTCCTTGGACCTGCGGCATGGTCAGTACAGCCGCAAGTGTACCTTTTGGTCTTGTAAGACTTGGTGCAGACACTTGTTTTATCGGCGGTTCATACATCATAAAAACGAATACTTCAGGTTATTATTATGAACAGGGACATATTGAGGGCTTCAGTCATTCAAGACTTTCCGGCACAGGAGCAGAAGATTATGAAATGTTCAGAGTAATGCCGACTGTCGGCAATAAAGATGCTGCAGCAGTTGCATATTCTCACGATTATGAAACAACTATGCCCGGATATTATGCTGTTTATCTTCAGTCTCTTGACTGTCTTGCGGAACTTACCGCTACCGAGCATACAGGTGTACACAGATATACTTTCGGCTCATCTAAGGATGCAAGACTTTCTATTGATATAACAAGTGTTGCTGCAAACGGCAGAGCAGAATCAGCCTTTGTAAATTTCGATGAAGAAACAGGTATTATCAGCGGCGGTTGCGAAATTTTCGGTCAGTTTTCAGGAAGATATGACGGACTTCCGGTATATTTTGCTGCAAAAACAAGCAAGGATGTTAAGTCTTATGAAATTTCAGGCGATGCAACAGACCTTTCAATCGACCTTAATTTCGGCAACATAAAAGATGAAAGCGTTGAAATGCAGGTAGGAATCAGCTTTGTCAGTACTGAAAATGCACTTCTGAATCTTGAAACTGAAGCAGGCGGACTCAGTTTTGATGAAGTCAGAGCAAATGCATTTGAAGACTGGGAACAAGAACTTTCTCTCATCAAGATAGAAACAGATGATACTGAAATTAAAACCATTTTCTATACCGCACTTTACCACTGCATGTTAATGCCGTCTGATGTTACCGATGCAAACGGCGAATATCTGGGCTTTGACAAACAGGTTCACATCGCTGACGGATTTACATACAGAACAGATATGTCCTTATGGGATACGGTGCGTAACACTCATTCACTTTACACATTGATTCAAGCAGATATTCAGAATGACTGCCTTAACAGCCTTGTGGAAATGGCAAAAGCGGGCGGCTCGCTTCCGAGATGGCCCCAGGGTGCAGGATATACATCATCTATGATAGGTGATCCCGCAAACATCATGATTACAGAAAGCTATCTCAAAGGCTTCACTGATTTTGATGTTGAAACCGCTTATGAATATATGAAAAAATCATCAGACGGCTCAGTAAGCCATGATGGCAGAATTTGTGTTAACGAATACAATTCACTCGGATACGTTCCCGATGATGCAGATACATCAAACAAATCCGTGAGCCGAACACTTGAATATGCATGGGAAGACGGTGCAATCGCAACTCTTGCACAGGCACTCGGTTATACTGAGGATGCTGAAAAGTATTCAGCTAAATCAATGAATTACAAAAATCTGTTCAACACGGAAACCATGTATTTCCAGGCAAAAAACTCTGACGGTGAATTCCTTTGGAACTTCAATCCTAATGTTACATCATTCTATGACGAGCTTCTTCCCGTTAAATTTGCAAAAGGATTTTGTGAAGGCAGCGCACAACAATGGAGATGGAGCGCAACTCACGATATAGAGGGAATGATTGAGCTTTTCGGTTCGGATGAATATTTTGTATCAGAGCTTGAAGCTTTTATGGAATCGGCATCTCCTACAAGAGCTTATATTGATCCCGGTGCAGGTTACTGGATAGGCAATCAGCACGATATTCACACGCCGTATCTTTTCTCAGACGCAGGCAGAAGTGATCTTACACAAAAATGGGTTCGCTGGACTCTTGCAGAACGTTTCAGTTCAGATATCAACGGTCTTGACGGAAATGATGACGGAGGAACAGTCAGTGCTTGGTATGTTTTCTCTTCAATGGGATTCTACCCTCTTGCAGGAACAGACAAATACTGGATTGGTTCTCCCAATATAGATTCTGCTGAAATTACACTTTCAAACGGTAACACACTTAACATAAAAACCGTTAACCAAAGTGAAAATAATATTTACGTAAAGAGCGTCACTCTTAACGGTACTCAGCTCACAGGAAATTATATAACTCACGAACAGCTCACGGGCGGAGGCGAGCTTGTGTTTACTATGTCCCCACCCCTTGATTTAACGAGGATTAACAAATGTAGCTAAGTGTACGACTTATGAAAAGCCCCGACAAGCTCCTGTCGGGGCATAATTTGTCCGTTCTGACCGTTTTTTCATGAACCGTCAGACAGCTACAACAAAAAAGCGTATTGTTAAGACTTATATTATTTTTAGCACAAATATATTTAAACAGGTAGAAAAATAAGTTTTTATATGCTATAATTTAAAAAAGACCTTATTAATATTAATTTAACGGAAAGAGAGGTCATTCTATGAAAAAAAGATTTATTACAATTGCACTGACTGCAGGTATTGCAGTATCTTTTTTCGGTTGCAGCGATAACCGTATTGCCGAACCTCTTGAAAATGCATTAAAAGATGTTTCAATGAGCGATGTAGAACTGCTCAATGATTATGAACAGAATGCTTTTAATCTGGAGGTCAGCTATTTAAAGAAGCTTGATGCAGACAAACTGCTGAAAGGCTTTTGTGACATCGGCGGTGTGGAAAACAGTTCCACTCTGTACGGAGGATGGGAAACCTCATCTATTCAAGGGCATACCTTGGGGCACTACCTTTCTGCCGTTTCTCAGGCTTATGCCACCTCGGGTGATGCGGAGCTTAAAAAAATTGCAGATCATATTGTGTCTGTGCTTGCTGAGTGTCAGAATGCAGATACAGGCTATCTTGCCGCTATACCGGAAGAGCACTATGCCCGAATTGAGCAGGGCAACACATCCGGCACATGGGTACCGTGGTACA
>CAZBVV010000040.1:0-14808 GCA_964495345.1 uncultured Eubacteriales bacterium | reverse complement strand
CGTCTTTGTGCATTTTTCTCCATGTCTGGATAAATGCCCAGTAGCAGCAGTTTTCAGCCGCCATATATATAAGCTCGGGATGAGAATTTACAAGCTCTTTGAGCTGTTTTGCTTCTTCTAAGGAGTTAACAGCAGGGATTTCACTTAAAACGTGTTTGCCCGCATTCATAGCCTTTGTAACAATCGGTACGTGATAAACCGCTTCTGTTGCAACGATAACCGCATCAATATCGGTTTTAAGCATTTCGTCGTAATCGCTGAACTGAATAATGTCTTTATCTTCAAGAACTTCGGCAAGCTCGTCATAACCTTTTTTTAATGTTGCAGGATTGTGGTCACAGCAAGCAATAAGCTTTGCATTTTTAACGCCTTTAAGACATCTTGCAATAGCAGTACCTCTGCCCAGTCCTACAACGCCGACTTTTATAATCTTTTCACTCATATAAAATCTCCTTTTGAAAAGTAAAATAACAGCTACATTTTAGCACAATAAAATGTTTAATTCAATAAAAAAACTCAATTAGAATATTGAATTTTATATATAAAGTATTATATAATCATTTTATGATGTAAAAGGTTGGGATTAATATGACCGAAACAGAACAGAATATTAAAATTAATTATCTTTTGGGTATTGATGCAGGCGGAACAAAAACAGAATTTCTGCTGAAAGACCTTAACGGAAAAGATATTGAAAGGACTGTACTCGGAGCATCAAATCCCGTAAATATCGGTATTGACAATGCTGTTAAAATTCTTGAACAGGGAATTTCACAGGTTTGCTCCAACATAAATCTCAGGGAAATTTCCGTTTATGCAGGTCTTGCAGGGGGAATCAGCGGTAACAATAAAATGCTGATAAATAAGTTTTTGTCGGGTCTGGGATTCGGTATTTTTGATAACGGAAGTGATACCGATAACGCCCTTGAAGTTGCTTTAAAAGGTGAAAACGGTGTTGTTGTAATTATGGGTACGGGAATTGTCGCATTCAGTCAGAATGACGGTGTTCGCCACCGTACAGGCGGTTGGGGATATCTTATTGATAAAGGCGGCAGCGGATTTGCTATAGGCTCGGATGCTCTTAATTCAGCCTTATCGTGTTTTGACGGCAGGGGAGGCAGTAATCTCATTTTACAGCTTATTGAAAATAAACTGAATAAGCCATTGACCGATTGTATAGGTGATATCTATATGGGTGGTGCAGCGTATATTGCATCTTTTGCACCATATGTTTTTGAAGCCTTTGAGTCGGGTGATAAGTATGCCGCAGAAATTCTTGACAGAAATGCAAAAGAGGTAGCAAAGATAATCTGCACCTGCTGCTCGTTTGTAAAAGAAAAGCATAAAAAAATCGTTCTTTGCGGCGGAATGTGCAAACAGCAGAAAATTTTAGAGCCGTTTATACAAAAACATCTTAACGAAAATTACAGCCTTCAATTTATAACAGAGCCAATGGTTAACGGTGCGGTATCACTTGCAAAAAACAACATCAATAATTTGGGAGAAAAAATATGCTGAAAACTGAAATGCGTAACCCACGCACATATAATATAGGCGAAATGTCCACATATGATATTTTAAAAATCATCAATGATGAAAACAGTTATGTTATATCAGCTATTGATAAGGCGTTACCCCAAATAGAAGTTGCCTGTGATTGGGTAAGCGAAACGTTACAAGACGGCGGTAAGGTGTATTATATCGGCAGCGGTACCTCCGGCAGACTTGCGGTGTGTGATGCTGCTGAGTGTCCTCCCACATTCGGTGTTCCCTATGATTTATTCAACGGAATTATTGCAGGCGGAGAAAGTTGTATGTTCAAGGCAGCCGAAAATGCAGAGGATGACCCGTTGATGTCTGTTGAGCAACTGAAAAAACGCAACTTTTCAAGGAATGATATTTTAATAGGTATTTCAGCTTCAGGCTCAGCCGCTTATGTTATTGCTGCTGTTGAATATGCAAAAAAACTTGGTGCAAAAACTGTTTCAATAACGAATAATCCCGATACAGAGCTTGGAAAAACTGCCAATATTGATATTTGTGCCGATACGGGTGCAGAGGTTATTACCGGCTCAACAAGAATGAAAGCCGGCACTGCACAAAAAATCATTCTTAATATGATATCCACATCATCAATGATAAAATACGGCTGTGTTTACGAAAATATGATGATAAATCTTAAACCCACTAACAAAAAGCTCCGCAGAAGAATGATTGGTATAGTTGTTGAAATTCTGCATTGTACCGAAGATGAAGCCGAAAAACTGCTTGAAAACAATGATTGGAGCATCCGCAAGGCTGTGGAGGGTAAATAATGGGTAGGTATAAAATTGCCGAAAACGGCGAAAGCGATTTTATTATAGTTGCTCATCAGTATGCTGATGAAACAATCCGTTATGCCGCTTCTGAATTACAGAAATATCTGCTCAAAGCCACAGGAACGGCAGTACCCTATTTTTCGGACAGATGCCCTCAGCGTGGGGCAGAAATACGCATAGGTGCGTTTGTTCGCGGTGAAACTCAATGGGAAACAGATTTACATAATGAGGGTTTTTGCATAAGGGGTACGGGAGAAAATGTAACTATTACAGGCAAAACATCAAGAGGGGTGCTTTACGGTGTTTACCGTTTCCTTGAAATTTTTTGCGGTTACAGTTGTTTTACAAAAGATATTGAAACAATCAATAATTTTGAAACACTCGAAATTGAACTTGATGAAATAAAGGAAGAACCTGCATTTGATTTTCGTGATGTCTATTTCCGTAACGCTTTTGACGGTGGGTTCAGCTCTAAAAACCGACTTAATTCAGGTCTGTGTGACTTATCTGCGGCTAAGGGCGGAAGAATGAAATGGTTTAATTTTCATCATTCTTTCTGTGACCTTGTGCCCGAAAGCAAATACTTTAATACTCATCCCGAATATTTTTCAGAGATTGACTCAGTACGAACAAGGGACAGTCAGCTGTGTCTTACAAATCCCGATGTGTTGAAAATTGCCGAGGAAACTCTAAGAGGATGGATAAAAAGTAATCCCGAATGTACAGTTTTTTCCGTAGCACAGAATGATAATAACCTGAGATGTACTTGTAAAAACTGTCTTGCCGTGGAAAACGAAGAGGGAAGTCCGGCAGGACCGATTATTCACTTTGTAAATAAACTTGCAGATTCAATAAAAGAGGATTATCCTAAAGTGTTTTTGCACACTTTTGCATATATGTATTCCGTTTCTGCACCGAAAAAAGCGGTTGCAAGGGATAATGTGATTGTTAGAATTTGCTCAATTGATTGCCGTTACGATAAGCCCTTTGAGGTTTTGGCAAAAGAAAACCCCACAGGCAGTGAGGCTGAGTTTGTTAATGCTCTCTTTGATTGGAAAAACCATGCAAAACAGCTTTATGTCTGGGATTATGCAACGAATTTTGAAAACTACTTACAACCGTTTATTCATTTTGATACCCTTGCAGAGAATATTCGTTTTTTCAAGCGTACAGGCATAAGAGGTCTGCTTGAACAGGGTAATTTTGCCTATGGCGGAGGTGCCTCATGTGATGATTTGAAGGCGTATGTCATAAGCAAGCTCTTGTGGAATCCCGATACGGACGTGAAAAAAGAAATTCACCGTTTCTGTATGGCAGTTTACGGCGAAAAATCGGGAAAATATATGGAAGATTACATTTATTTGATGCAAAATGCCTGTTCGTCGGCTAAGCTTACGATTTATATGCATCCCGACGCTCAGTTTATAACCGACGAATTGATTGCAAAGGCTGATAACCTGTTCAAAAAGGCTATGGGTTCGGCAATAACAGATGAAGTTCGTAAACGTATTGAGCGTGAATATCTTGCAATACGATTTTTGATTCTTACACGAATGAAAATGGATGCTCCCGGCAGAACGGAACAAATCGAACAGTTTTTTAAAGATATAAAATCATTCGGCATTACGGAGATTATGGAAAGAACATCCCTTAAAGTATCATTTGAATGTATGAAATGCTGTATGTACGCAAAAGAGTTCCCCGTAAATTATCGGCTTTATTATATAATGCAGTAGTTAATTGATTTTCAGTGCGTATACCACACTTGTCTTTTTTGTTTCAATCAAAGTAAAACCGTATTTTTCATAGAATTTGCGTGCGTTTTGGTTGCCTTTCCATACGGTCAGTACGATTCCTTTTACTCCTTTTACTTTAAGATGTGAGCAAAGTGCATCCGTAAGTTTTTTGCCCAGTCCCATGTGCTGATAATCAGGGAGAAGGTCAATATGAAGATGAGCAGGATATTCGGCTTTGTACTTCTCCTGTGATTCTATGGATTTTAAAGCTGACTTGCGGTGGGAAAATTCATATTTTTTAAGCCTTGTTAAGTATTCGTTTGTAAATTTTTCTTTAAAGGAGTCAAAATTTTCGGCACACAGAATGTAACCTATTGCTTTGCCGTTTTCATCGGCTGCAACAAAGCAGTTGTGTGGCTCTTGCTCTATAAAATAATTGCAATATGTGTTAAGCACAAAATTTTTGCCCGATGCAGACATTTTGCATGGTCCTTCGCTGTTAAGGCACACATAGCGTACATCTGCCGTGTCTTTTGCTTCAAAAGGTCTTATAATCATAATTTCATCTCCAACGAAAAAATTTTACCACTAAACCCATAAAAAATCAAGCTTATAGGAGGTTCTGCCTGTGATAAACGGTATTGAATGTCCCCATATTTTAAAAGAACTTTTGCCGGCGGATGTTGATATTTCGGTATCTTATGCAAATACAAAACACACGACCTATTGCGAAAAAAGTCACAGATACACCGATGAAAAATATATTCTCACCGTGTGCGGTAAAAAGATAGACGTTGAGTGCTCGGGAGGAAAAAGCGGCTTTTACGCTCTTTGTGATATTGCAAAGCGTTTGCGTGAAAACAATCTTTGCGACGGTGAATATATATGTGTTCCGTCATTTGCGGTAAGAGGTTTTATTGAGGGTTTTTACGGCACACCGTGGAGTCATGACAGCAGAAAATCCGTTATGATGTTAATGGCAAAAAACCGTATGAACACATTTTACCATGCTCCCAAAGATGATATATATCATAGGGAGCTGTGGAGAGAGTTGTATCCTGAATCCGAGTTGTCAAGGTTAAAGGAGCTTGCGGATACTGCGGCGGAGCATTATATGTCATTTTATTGGTGTGTAGCTCCGGGACTTTCAATAAAATATTCCGACCAATCGGAATTTGATGCTCTCATCAAAAAGACAAAACAGCTTTATTCAATCGGTATCAGGAATTTTGGCTTATTGCTTGACGATATAGACGATGAACTGACCTTTGAAGAAGATAAAGCCGTTTACGGTGAAACGGTCAATGCACATATTGATATTATCGGGAGATATTATTCTGCACTTATCGAGCTTGACCCATCAATAAAGCTTACCGTTTGTCCGACTCTGTATCACGGCAAAGGTGACGAATATTACATATCAAAGCTGTGCCGTAACATTTCACCGTTTATCTCTGTTTTCTGGACGGGTAAGGATATCTGTTCCCGTGAACTTACGAGTTTTGAAGCTCTTAAATTTATTGAAAACACTCATCATAAACCGCTTTATTGGGATAATTACCCTGTAAACGACTGCTCAATGCACAACGAAATGCACATTTCACCTGTTATCGGGCGTGATTCGGATTTGTATAAGTATTCCGAGGGTATTATTGCAAACTGCATGGAATATGCCGAGTGCTCAAAAATCCCCCTTATAACTATTGCCGATTATCTGTGGGACAGCGAAAATTATGATTCTCAGCATTCATGGGAAAACGCAATATTACAGGTTATCGGTCCTGAAAATTCGGAAAACTTTATTGTATTTGCAGATCATTTGTATACATCCTGTCTTAAAGATGCAAATTCAAGACGAATGTACAAAGCTTTTGACGAAATTGAACAGGCGTTCAAATCGGGTGATAAACAAAAAGCATTTTCTCTTGCTCAAAAATATATTGATAAAATGAACGCTTGCAGGGAATTTTTACATCGTGATTTACCTATTTGCAGGGAGCTTACAAAATGGGCGGGAAAGTTTTATGTTGCTTGCGATTTAACGGCAAAGATTTTTGAGTATATGCAAAACGGAAATAAAAATCTTGCGGCAGATATTGCTACTCTTATCGACAAGTATAATTCCATGCCTGCAAGGTTTTCAAACGATATAAACATTAAAGCAGAGCTCAAAAGAGAGCTTAATATAACTTTATAAAACGGAGGTTTTTATTATGGCAACTATCACAAGATTTCTGTCAGCTGTTACTGCGGTGATCACAGGTTTACCCCTGCTTATTACTGCATTGTTTCAGTGTCTGACAACCACAGGTTATGATGAGAGACCCGTTGATGCAATCAACGCAAATTTCCTTACGGGTACCCAAACATTTATTGATGAAGCCGAAGCCGACAGCTGGTCGGTTGGTTATGCAAGAGATGTGCTGACTCCCGACGATGTGGATGAGTACAGATACTTTTTGGGTGGTTATCTTAAATTTCCTGCACAGGAAGCAACGGGTGTTATTGATGACATTTGTGTAAGAGCAGTTGTTCTTGACGATAATTCGGGCAGAGGTGCGGTAGCTTTTGCATGGATTGACGGTGTAGGCGTAATGAATGGTGACATTAAAGCCGTAAGAGAAAAGCTTGCAGATATTACAGGTGACACGATGCTTGTAAGTATTAATGTTGGTGCAACCCATACTCACAGTGCCATTGATACACAGGGACTTTGGGGAAATATTCCCAACAGCGGCAGAGACGATAAGTATATGGATGCTGTCATTCAAAAAACTGCCGATGCAATAAGAACTGCTTACAATACCCGCACACAGGGACAGCTTTATTATGCATCAAAGAATTGCAAAGAGCTTTTTGCTGACACTCGTGCACCCTATTCAATCGACGAGAATATTCATCTGTTCCGTTTTGTTCCCGATGACAGTAGTAAAAATGAGGTTTATATTACAAATTTCGGTGCTCATCCCGTAAATATTGAGTATAACGACACACGAATTTCAGGTGACTTCCCGTATTATGTGGAACAGGCTGTCAACAAGGATAAAAATGCAGATTTCATATTCATTCAGGGTGCAATCGGCGGCGGTATTTATGCGGATATGGGCGTTGATAACGGTATTGCCGCAGAGCTTACAAGCAACGAAAAAATGATGGAATACAGCCTTATTGTGGCAGACGTGCTTTATGACCTTGCCGAAAACGGACAAAGAGTTGAGCCGATTCTTAATATAGTTCACAGACACATTGATTTTGAAATAAATAATTTCATTTTCAAGCTTGTTGAGCGTGTGGGACTTTGTAACGCAACTGCATTTGTTGACGACGGAACCGTATACATGACAAGTGAAATCGGTTATCTTGAAATAGGTGAAAATATAAAAGTTTTGCAGGTTCCCGGTGAGGTAATGCCCGAAATCGTTTACGGCAATTTCTATTCGGCTGAGGAAGCTTATAACGGTACGGAATATCCCTACGATGCTCTTATTACCAATTTCGGTGAAGACGACGAGGTGCTTGTATTCGGTCTTTGTAATGACGCAGTAGGTTATATCGTTCCCGATAACGATTACAGCACCTCCGGTGACGGACATTATGAAGAATCGGTTTCCACAGGTTCAAAAAGCGGAACAGCTCTTTCAAAGGCATTCCACGAGCTTCTTGCTGAGTATGTTGATTAAAAGGAGATAATGAATAATGGAATTTTTAAGATTTTTAGGGCTTCCCCAATTAGTACACAAAATTATTGCGGCACTTTTGTCGCTTATATTAGGCTTTGTTCCTGCATCAACTTTTACAGCAGAGGAAGATACATCGGAATATATGCTCACAGGTGACAGCGTATTCTCCTATGACGCAGGCGAAACATGGACTGTCGGTTACGCCGAGGTTATTCTTACTCCCGAAGATATAACGGCAGATACGTATTATATCGCAGGCTACAACACGAACAATCCTGCATTGGATGTGCTTGACGATATGTACGCAAAAGCTATGTATATTGATGATAATACAGGCAGAGGCGGCGTTGTGATTTGTGCCATTGACTGCGTAGGTATCAGCCGTGCAGATATCAACGATATAAGACAGAAAGTTATTGAAAGCGGTAAAATTCCCAATCTCAAGTCAATCAATATCAGTGCAACTCACACCCATTCAGCTATTGATACTCAGGGACTCTGGGGCAAAGCATTTTATTCCGACGGTAAAAACGACGCTTTTATGGAAAGCCTTAAAGAAAAAACCGCAAATGCTGTTATTGCCGCTTACAATGCAAGAGAAAACGGCAGTCTTTATTACGGTACAGCTGAAGCAGAGGGTATGCAGGCAGACACAAGAACTCCTATTGATTACGATGCAACGGTAACAAGCATCAGATTTGAGCCTGCAAACGGCGGGGAAGATACATATCTCGTTAACTTTGCAAGTCATGCGGAAATGCTTGGTGCAAAAACAACATCGGTAAGTGCTGATTTTCCTGCATACATGACGCAGAAAATCAAAAATGAAACAGGCGGTGCAAATGTAATATTTGTTCAGGGTTCTGTAGGCGGACTTATTACAGGTGACAAAATCAACGAAATACTTGATAAGACCATGGATTTTGACTGCCTTTCATACATGATTGAATACGGCGAAAAGGTTGCACAGCTTGTATTGGATATTACGGATGAAACTCAGATTGAGCCTGTAATTAATATTAAGTCACAAACCGTAAGCGTTGCATGTGAAAATACTGCTCTTATTCTTGCAAGAGTTATAGGCGTACTCAATAACGATATTTCAATGACAGAGGATAAACAGGTTTCAATCATCAGCGAGGTTTCATACATGGAGCTTGGCAATAAACAAGTTGGTGTATTTATGATTCCCGGTGAGCTTTATCCCGAACTTGCAAGCGGAAACTTCCTTTCAGCAGATGATGCCGCAAACGGTACCGAGGCTGATTACAAAGTACTTTCTGAAATGACAGACTGTGAACACAGCGTAGTTTTCGGTCTTTGCAACGATGAATTAGGTTATATTATTCCCGATAATGATTTTATGCTCCACGAGTGGTTGCCCTATTTCAATATCGGTTATGATGATGCAGACAGAAAGCATTATGAAGAAACTAATTCCATAGGTCCCGAAACGGCAAGAACAATCCTTGATGCGATGGATGAACTTATAAAATCAGCTGAATAATAATTTATCGGCTTTGTCGATAAAAATGAGTAATTAGCAATTAGTAATGAGTAATGGTGGAAAGAGCGTTGCCCTTTAACCCGACTTTATATAATTCAAGCCCGTAAGGCTTCCTTAATTGCTAATTGCTCACTGCTCATTGTTCATATTGTTTATAAAAAAGGGTTGTATATTCTCATACAACCCTTTATAATTATTATATCAGCTTCATTCCGAAAGCTATGTCCGTATCGTATATTTCAAGCAGTTCAAAACCGTATTTTTTGTAAAAATTACCGGCGTTTATGTTTTCCGTTCCGGCGGTAAGCATAACACCTCTTATCCCTTTTGATTTTAAATGCTCAAACAGGGTGTTAAGTAATTTTCCGCCCCATCCCTGACGGTGGTATTCGGGTAACAGGTCAATGTGAAGATGAGCAGGGTAATCGGACTTGTATTTGTTTTGCAAAATTGTGGAATCCTTTGCCCAATTATAAAACAAGTCACCAAGGTGCTCGTTAAGGGGCAGATATTCACGGTCAAATATCTCCTTATAAGTATCGTAGTCCTGCGTGCAGATTATGTAGCCAACAGCTTTGCCGTCGTCATCAAGAACAAAACAGTTTTCGGGTTCTTTTTCTATGTAGTAATCGCAGAATGTATGGAGTATACATTCACATAATGTATCCTTCATTCCGCCGCCGTCGCTGTTAAGGCAAACATATCTTACGTTTTCAAAATCTTTTTTTTCGTATTTTCTTATACTAATCATAAAATCACCTGCAACCATTATACAAAAATTTAATTTAAAAATCAACATATCAATCGGGGGTATAAATATGAATACCGACAGAATTTTAAGCAAAACAATAGGTGCGTTGGCAAAAACAATTATTTTTTTAATGCCCAAAAGTAATTTTACCACATCAGAAAAAGCCGATAAATATATGCTTACGGGTGATGAAAAATTTTCATCCCGAAAGGGAGAATGTTTTTCCTGCGGATTCGCAAAATCCGTACTCACGCCCGAAGATATATCAAGCGGAAAATATTTTATTGCAGGTTACGGCTCAAACAATCCTGCATACGGTGTGTTTGACGATATTTATGCAAGAGCCGTATACATAGACGATAATACAGGTTCGGGCGGTGTAGTTATGTGCTCGGTTGATGCGGTAGGTATCAGTCGCAAGGACATTAACCGTATCAGAAAAATCGTTATCGAAAGCGGAAAAATCCCCAATCTTAAATCAATCAATATCTGTGCTACACATTCTCATGCGTCAATAGATACACAAGGTCTGTGGGGCGAAAAAATATATAAAAGCGGCAGAAATGAAGAATTTATGAGACAACTGCACATAAAAACTGCAAACGCTATTATCTCCGCTTATGAAAACAGGGCAGACGGCAGACTTTTTTATGCAGTTAAAAAGACTCAGGATTTGCAGTTTGACTGCCGTACCCCCGATACTTTTGACCCCAATCTTACAAAAATCCGTTTTGAATCTTTTGACGGCAAAAAACATATCTGTATGGTGAATTTTGCATCCCATGCGGAGCTTATGGGTAGTGAAATAAATAAAATAAGTGCAGATTTCCCCGCTTATATGATTAAGGAAATTGAAGAAAACAACAATAATTGCGATGCCGTTTTTTATAACGGTGCTATTGGCGGTATGATTTCTGCAAAGGAGATAAAAAAGGTTTACAGAAATGAGATTGACTGCGAAGAATATACAAAACAATTCGGCAAAATGCTGGGTGAACTTGTAAATTCTCTTACTGATGAAAAGGAGCTTGCCCCCTTAATCAATGTAAAATCCGTTCCGGTGAAAATTGCTGCTGCAAATTTTGTACTTATTCTTGCAAGATTTTTAAAGGTTCTTAATAATGATATATTCCGTAGTAAAAAACGCACCGAAGCCTATATATTCACAGAGGTTGGCTATCTTGAATTAGGTGATGCACAAATCGGAATGTTCCTCATTCCCGGTGAACTGTTCCCCGAGCTTTATAACGGTGAATTTTTAACTGAGGAAACATCTGCAACAGGCACTAATGCCCAATATAAAGTATTAAAAGAGCAGAGTGATGCAAAGCATACATTTGTTGTCGGACTTTGTAATGATGAGCTGGGCTATATCATTCCCGAAAACGATTTTCATCTTCATTCAAGACTGCCTTATATAAACAATGCTGATGACAGATTGGGCAGAAATCATTATGAAGAAACAAATTCCACAGGTCCGAAAACGGCACAGACACTTCTTGAAGCAACTGAAAAATTGATTGCTTGTGTAAAAGGGGATGGCTGAAATGAAATATTATCTCGGTATTGATGGCGGAGGCACAAAAACCGTTGCAGCCGTATCAGATGAAAATGGTAAAATTCTGCTTGAAAAAACAGGCAAAACCATTAATTTCTATTCCGTTGGAATGGATACTGCAAGATTTAATCTTGAAGCAATACTTGTTGAAATAGATGCAGTATCGGGTATCAACCAATTTGAGAGTGTTTTTATAGGCTGTTCGGCACTTGACAGCGAAGCAGATGAAGAGCTTACAGCAAAACTGTGCGGCGGAATTGTAAATGCAAAAAAAATCAGAATGAACAGTGATGCATATATTGCTCTTAAATCTGTTCAAAATGCTCAATGTCCTTGTGTCGCAATCAGCGGCACGGGTTCAATGGCTGTTGCAGAGGATGAAAAAGGTAACACCCGTATTACAGGCGGATGGGGGCATATAATCGGTGATGAGGGTTCAGCTTACGGTATTGCGATTGAGGCGTTAAAAAAATGCTGTATTATGTGCGATAAAAATGATAATTCTCCCTTGATTGCAAGTGCAAAGAGCTTTTTCGGTGTTGACTGTTTCAGAAAGTCTATTGATATTATATATTCTTCCGAAACCACAAAAGATGTTATTGCCTCTTTTTCCGTAAAAGTGGGCGAGCTTGCATCGTCGGGTGATGAAGATGCGTTAAAGATTGTCCGTTCACAGGCAGAGCTTTTTGCTTCTACCGTTAGTATTCTTCTTGAAAAAATCAAAAATTGCGATGTGCTCGGTCTTTACGGCGGAATGTTTTTGCACAATGAAATTTTTGCAAATGCATTTTCCGAAAAAATAAAGGCAGTATATCCGTCAATTAACATAAAACTGATTGATACACCACCCGAAGAAAGTGCAGTAAGACTTGCGAGGGAATTATAATGAAAAAACATCTTGAATACATAAAAAATGTTAAAGCAATAATAGAAAAAATAGAATCAGACTGTGAAGAAAGTATTGAAAAAACAGCCTGTATCATATCAAAAACTCTCATTGATGGCAAAAGAGTATATCTTTTTGGAACGGGACATTCCCATATGCTCGCTGAGGAGCTTTTTTACCGTGCAGGCGGTCTTGTTAATATTCAGCCTATACTTGTTGATGAGCTTATGCTCCATGTATCTGCGTCGGAAAGCACTATTGCCGAGCGTAAAGAGGGTATGGCAGAAAGAATTTTCAAAGAATACGGAATGAATAAAAACGATACGGTTATAATCATTTCCAATTCAGGCAGAAACGGTGTTATTGTGGATATGGCTCTGTTATGCAAAGAAAAAGGTCTTAATGTTGTAGCTCTTACAAATCTTGAGCATACTTATGCAAATGAGTCCCGTCATAAAAGCGGAAAAAGACTTTGTGAAATTACCCATGTCGTGCTTGATAACTGCGGTTGTATGGGTGATGCCTGTGTTGAGGTTGATGGAATTGAGGGTAAAATCTGCCCCACATCTACCGTTTGCGGAGCATTGATTCTTAATGCGGTTGTGGCAAGAGCTGTTGAAATCTGTGCAGAAAAAGGTTTTTGTCCCGACCATTTTGCATCGTCCAATATCGACGGCGGTGACGCAATAAACAACATTCTTGTTGAAAAATATAAAAAGGAGATAAAGCACCTGTGATTTATCCTGTAATACAAAAAAATGACCTTAACGATGCAGATATTAAAGTAAATGCAGTAACCGTTAAGGGTGAATATAAAGAGCTGGCTGAAAAAATATTTGCTGATTACGGTATTGATTTTTCGGGTGGCTTTAATGTTGAAATAAAAATTGACAACAGCAGACGGACAACATATATAGAATCCGAATCCCGTTTAAGTGACGAAAAATATTTTATAACCGTAACTGAAAATCAAGCGGTAATTGAAGCTTCCTGTCGCAGAGGTGTTTACAGGGCAGTTAACACACTTGCAAAGCTGATTACAAAAGGTGAACTGAAAACAGGTATTCTTGAAGATTATCCTTTGTTTGAAAAACGAGGCTATATTGAGGGCTTTTACGGTCATACATGGAAAACCGAAAACCGATTGTCCGTAATGAAGCTTATGGCACAAAACGGAATGAACACCTTTTATTATGCACCCAAGGATGACGAGTATCACAGAGCAAAGTGGCGTGAGGTGTATCCTGAAAAAGAACTTTGTGAGCTTAAAACACTTTTTGATTATGCTTTGGAAAATGAACTTGATGTTTGTTGGTGTGTTGGACCGGGACTTACATATAAATATACAAGTAATTCCGATTTCGATGCACTTATCAATAAATTCAAGTGTGTGTATTCGGTAGGTGTCCGTAATTTCGGTCTGCTTCTTGATGATATTCCCGATGAATTTCAGTATGCAGAAGATTCAAAGGTATATGAAGATATTGCACATGCTCATATTGACCTTATCAATAAAACATATAATACACTTAAGGCTTTTGATTCTTCAATAACACTTACCGTTTGTCCTACACAGTATTGCGGTAAAGGTAATGAGTATTACATATCAAAGTTCGGTAAAGGCTTACCTGCTGATGTGAAAATTTTCTGGACAGGCAGAGAAATCTGTTCAGGCTTTTTGACAACCCGAGAGGCTGACGATTTTGCACGTGCAACATCTCACAGACCCCTTTATTGGGATAATTATCCTGTTAATGACGCTGAGATGTTCAACGAAATGCATCTGGGAGCTTTGAAAAACAGAGATGCTGATTTGTACCGTCACAGCGAGGGACTTATAGCAAATGTTATGGAGTATGCCGAGTGTTCAAAAATTCCCCTTATGACAATAGCTGATTATCTGTGGAATCCTGTTTGTTATGACAGTGAAAAATCCCTTGAAAATGCACAGCAGACAATCCTTGGCGAAAATGCGGAGCTTTTTAAGTATATTGCAGACCACCTTTGCGTTTCCTGCGTGTCAAGATACGGTTCACCCCTTATGAGTGAAGTTCTTTCTCATTTAAGTTTTCTTCTCGCAACAGACAGAAAAGAACAGGCACTCTCAGGACTTAAAGCCTATAACTCCAAAATGCGTGAATGTCTTGATATGATAAGTGATACATCTGTTTCGCTTTTTAATGAAATGAGCAAATGGACAAAAAAATTTGCCATGTGCTGTGATGTGCTTGATGCAATTTACGATGTGTGGCAGGAAAATACAATCTGCAATAAAAATAAATTACAACTTCTGCTTGACCGTTACAATTCTGATGCAGTAATTTTAACGGGTTTCTGTTTAAGAGAAACCGCAGAAAAAACACTTTTGATGT
>CAZBVV010000039.1:0-14861 GCA_964495345.1 uncultured Eubacteriales bacterium | reverse complement strand
AACTTTTGCAGAAGAAGACATTACATCTTACTTAACCTATGAAATCAATAACGGTGAGGTAACTATTACTGACTGTGATGAGTCAATCAGCGGTGATGTTACTATTCCCGATACTATTGAGGGTTATCCTGTTACAAGTATTGGTGCTTATGCATTTCGTGGATGCACATCTCTCACAAGCATAACAATTCCCGATTCAGTTATAAGTATTGGTAGGTATGCATTTGATGGTTGTACCGGACTTGCGGATATAACTATACTGTCTGACGATATTGAATTCATAGCCCGTTCTTCGTTCCAAGAAACTGCCTATTATAATGACAAATCCACTTGGGAGGACGGTGTTCTTTATATTGGTAAATATTTAATTGCTGCAGATGAAAATTTAATCCCATCTGAATATACTGTAAAAGATGGAACTGTGTGCATTGCACAGATGGCATTTGAATCTTGCGATAATCTGGAAACAATAATAATTGCGGATAGTGTAACAACAATTGTTAGTCATGCATTTTATGTCTGTCAAAACCTTAACTCTGTAAAATTGCCAAAAAATTTAAAAAAATGTGAATATCCGTTTATCGGTTGTTATTCTCTTCCGTTTGATGGAATTATTTTGCCCGATGGCATAGAGGTAATCCCTGCAAATCTGTATTCAGGTTGGAAAGAAACAGGTATAATTGATCTTGTTCTTCCGGAAAGTGTTAAGGAAATCAGTGCCTATACTTTTGAGGGTTCTTTAACATTAGACAGTATTTTTCTTTCCGAAAACATTGAGTTTGTTGGCGAATATGCATTTTATACTTGTCCTTTCCTGAGTGATATAACCCTTTATAATAAGGATGTCATCCTTGAAGAAAAATCAATAGGTTATTCCACAATGATCGTAACCGGAGACAAAGCAGAATGTAGAACAATATATAAAGAATATATTGATTTATATTATGCAGGTAAACATGAAGAAGGAATGGAAATTTTTAAGCAAATCGAGCAGTTATTGGTATTTTATGATGAACCGCAACCTGACCCGAATTTTACAATTTACGGATACAAGGGCAGTACAGCAGAAACATATGCAAACGAAAATAATCTCAAATTTGTACCCATTTGTGAACATAACTACATTGACACAGTAATTACTCCTGCAACATATTCACAGCCAGGTAAGGGCGGAGAAGTGTGTGAACATTGCGGTGATGTGAAGAGTACTTACGAAATTCCCTGTCTGGAAATTGAAAATTCCGAAGAAAAGGAAGATAAAGATACAGGTGTATCAGTAATTTTCCCTGACGGAGCGTTTGACGATGCAAAAGTTGAAATTGAAGTAACACCCGTTGAAGAAGGCGATGCATACAAGCTCATCAGCCATAAACAGGGTAATTACAAGGTTACAATGTTTGATATTTCCATTACAGCCGACGGAGAAAAAGTACAGCCCAACGGTACGGTTCTTGTAAAAATTCCGCTTCCGAGAGGCTACAATCAGAACAAGTGTGTTGTATATTATGTCGCAGACGACGGCACAATGGAAGAGCTGAAAACATATCACTATAAAGACGGATATGTTTACTTTGAAACAAATCACTTCAGCTATTATGCTGTTATTGAAGATGTAGCAGAGGAAGAGGAAACAGATTTCTTTAGCTCAATTAAAAACTTCTTTGCTTCAATCAAAGCATTCTTTGAGAATTTCATAAATATACTTAAAAACTTTCTTGGAATTGTAGCATAATCAAATAACGCAGGCACTTCGGTGTCTGCGTTATTTTGCTATATAATGAAAAACAACCGCCGGAGCGATTGCCTATTGTATATTCACCAACGATATTGTACCGTCGTCGGCTATGTAGTATGTATAAACATACTCAGTTGCGACGATTTTTGAAAAGCCTTCAAGTTTTGTGTATTGGAAAGTAATGTTTACCGTACCGCTTCTGATAGCTCTGAATGTAAATGTTTTTGTTCCGCCGCCTTTGCCCATGATTGCAGAGCCGGAATCCGACTTGTAATCGGTATCAACAAGGGTAAGATAGCCGATTTTATCCATTGAATATTCCCATGTGTAACCTGAAGCGGGATTTGTGTACAGTTCTACGGAAATTTCGTTTGCAGTAAGGTCTATATTCAATAGCTGAATAATTGACATGAAGAGTGCAAATAGCTTTGTGATAATATTAAAAACAGTAGACATTTATATCACTCCTCATGTAAATGTTCATCTTATTGTAACAGATTTTTCTTTATTTGTCAATTTTTTTGTCAAGATTTATTAAAACTTTGTTAAAAAATTATTTCTCTATGGGAAATATATTCATTGACTGCTCTTTCTTTCGGTGCAAATATTTAAAAAATTTAAATTTTGTGGAAATTTACATATTTACTTTACTTTTGTATTGCATTTGAGTTATAATATACCATGATTATTCATGCGGAGGAACAGATATGAACAGAATGAAAAGGTTTTATGCCATAAAAAAGCTGTTATCGGCAGTTCTTTGCGTAGTACTTATGTTTGCGACATGCAGTCCTGCGTTTGCACACGCATCTTCTGTGGGTGATGTAACTTTTGCCACGATGGCAGGCATTTCGTATGTTTCACTTAACAACAGAGGTGGCTATTGTGAGGATTTTTTGCTTGATGCAAAGGCAAACAATTATCAGTACGAGCAGATCGACGGCATTATTGACTCAGCTTTTGCCGCATTGAAAGAGAAAGTGGAAACTGAGAATCTGAAATACCTTCTTCTCAACGGTGACTTGACTTATAACGGCGAATATTCCAACCATGCGGCTTTAGCAGAAATGCTTTGTGAGCTTGAAGAGCAGACAGGCGTACAGGTTATCACTCTTGTGGGCGGTAAGGACGTTAACAATGCTTCATCTTCATCCTTTGCAAGTGGGGAGAAAGACTTTGTTATTACAGCCTCTGCAAGACAGATTAAAACTCTTTACGCTGACCTTGGTTATGATATTGCCGCCAATACATATTCATCTTACAGCACCACATCTGCAAATTTGTCCTATTCCGTAGAACTTGAGGGCAATTACAGACTTATTGTTATTGATGCAACCTGTTTTACTTATCAGAACGGTACAACTGTTGTTTCAGGCACAGTTTCTGACGAGCTTCTTGATTGGATTAAAACGGAATGTACTATTGCAAGATATGCAGGTCAGGAAGTAATAGGTATGTGTTATTGGGATATCACAGGGGAGTCGATTACTGATTCTTCTGCGGTGCTGACCAATGCGGATGATATTGCTCAGACTCTTGCCAATGCAGGTATGCACTACATTTACACCGCAGGAAGCGGCAAAAATGATATTGCGGCTGTTGTTACCGATGACGGTAAAGTGATTTACGATATTATGACGGCAGGGCTCGTAAGCTATCCCAATACATTCAGAATGTCAAGTTTCTCAGGTGGTGTTGGTACTTTTGGTGTTGTTGACGCAGATGCGGTCAAACCCATCGTGTCAAGAACGGGTGTGGAGTATGAACAGCCTTACAGAGAAACAGCATCACTTAAAATTCAGTATGCTGACTACGATTTGGCACGATATTTTACAAACATTATCTCATATTTTCTCAAATCAACATTGATTCCGGGCGTGCAGACTTCGGGCTCGCTTGATGCCTTTGTTAATGCTTATTACGGTGACACGCTTACCAATATTATCAATGAGGCTATCGACGGCGGACTCAATCTTTTTGATATCGTTGTATTTTTTGATGCAACAAACATTATGAATCTGCTTGAAGATATGTTTGAGCAGGCACAATCGGGTATATTGAGTGATATTGACGCATTGACTGATACTATTTACAAAAGACTTTATACGTTTTTCAATACAAATATTTCCTCCGTACCATGTACTGCGTTTATTGATTCCTACGGTTTCGGTAACAGATATTCAGGCGGTTCACTTAATAATTTTATACTGTCGTTAATTATATATTCCACCTGCGGTAATGAGGATACATCTTCCGACGGCTTTATCAACGATGTAATTTATAATTTACAGTCGGGTGAACTTGTTACATTCCTTGCAAACCTTATCGGTGATGTAATAATTGAGGATTTCCTTTTCGGTGACGTGCTTTCAACCATTCAGTTCAAACCCCAGTATCTTTTGTTCCTTGATGATTCTGAAAATTCATTTGGCTCATATTTGCAAACAATTTTTAAGATGTATATTTCACTCCACGGTGAAAGTGACTCCGTAACGGGCGTGCTTAACAGTATTCTTAAAGACGGTTTGCTCAGCAGATATGTTCCGGGTTCATCAATCGGAGAAATGATTGACGAACTGGTAAAAGAAAATTATTCCGATGAAAATGCCGCAAGTGTGGGTGAACAGCTTGCCGATATAGTTAAGCTTTACACGTCAGACGAAGACCCCGTTGCAAAGGGAGATTTTGATGTTACTTACGACGGTGACAGCGTATATTTTGCCGTTGCAACCAAAGAAAACTACCGTCTGCCCTCTATGATTACCATTACTCCCGGTGCGGACACATCAAGCGAGGCGTATGTAACGTGGTATACAAAAGCATCCGTTACGGGAACCGATATTGAAATTTATTCCGACAAAAACAGTACCTTCTACGGACAGCATTTTATCGGTGTAGACGGCGTTTCCGTTGAAAAACAGACCGAAGAGATTGAAAGAACATACTATATGCTGGATCTCGGTTTTATTTCCTTGGGTGAAAGCACTCTTAAACTTGTGAAACACACCGTAAAAATATCGGGACTTGAAGCAGGATGCTCATATTTCCTGCGTGTCGGTGACGGAGAAAAAGGCTGGTGGAGTGATACTGCAAGAGTTACCACGGATATTTCCGATGACAGATTGTGCTTCGTACACATCTCCGATACTTTCGGTGATACAAAATCCGATTTTAATGTTACGAATAAGGTTATTGCGGCGGCGATGTCTTCACAGCTTTATGCAGATGCAGACTTTGTTCTTCACACGGGTAATTATGTAAATGATACCACAGACCTCACAAAATGGCAGTATTTCCTTGATGGTGCTGCGGATAAATTGCTTTCAACGTATATCGTGCCCGTTGCAGGTAATACGGATACGGTTGATACGATTAAAAATAACTTTGCGGTAAGTGCGTTGTTGGGTGATTCCGAGCAATCGGGTGTGTATTATTCTTTCGATTACGGCAACGCTCATATAGTCGTTCTTGATTCAAACGACATAACAAGCAAAGGTGAACTCAGTACTGCTCAGCTTGAGTGGCTTGAATCCGATATGCTTAATTGCACCGCAACATGGAAAATATTTGCAATTCATAATCCCGTTTACACAAACGGTGAATCATCCCGCGGGGATAATTATTCTGCCTATATGCAGCATATTTCAGCCCTTGCGGACAGCTATAATATTGACCTTGTACTTACGGGCAACGACGGCGTTTATTACAGAACTGACGGTATGTACGCAGGTGCGGTAACGGATTCGCCCAAAGTAAGTCTTGCCCATTCCGAATCGGGTGCTTACTACAAAACCATTACTAATGCGGAAGGTACGGTTTATTCCGCATTGGGCTCATCGGGTGTGGATGCTTATTCAAATGCTGATATTTACAACACATCAAGCCTGTTTGATCAGTCAGGTAAAAATCTCAATTCCAATCTGCCTATGTTCTCGGGTATTGAAATTATCGGCGATATGCTTTATCTTACAACATATACCCTTGATACAACCTCAAAAACACTTACAAAAGTGGACAGCGTGGCAATCAAAAAGGGTACAACGGAGCTTCGCGGTGATGTTAATTTTGACAATACCGTTACAGCGGCAGATGCAAGACTTGCTTTAAGGTCTTCAGCTAAGTTGGAGCTTCTTACTGCCGAACAGCTTATTGCTGCTGATATGGATGCAAGCGGTGATGTAACAGCCGCAGACGCAAGAACAATTCTGAGAATTGCTGCAGGTCTTGAATAATTTTCCTTGACAATTTTCAGTACAGATAATATAATATGGTTGTAAAATTTTAACAGAAGGTGAACAACATGAAAAAAACTTTCAAAAAATTAATTGCTGTTGTTCTTTGCTTTACACTTATCGGTTGTGTGTCTGCTCCCGTAGCATTTGCCGCTTTTGATCCCGAAGTGTCTGTAAGTGAAGAGGTTAATCCTGTTGTAAAAGTGCTTTACAATGTAGTTGATGTTATTATCGACAAGGTTGTAGGCGTAATTAACGGCTTTATTCCTGACCCTGCTGATTGGGTATCCGCAGAGGATTACGACGGCACAGTTGCCATGGCAGGTATGGAAACATTCCTTGATGAAGCTGCTGACGGTGCATATTGGTCTTTAGGCTATGCAAATGCATCTATTCTCACAGGTAACGAGATGGACGGTAAACATTTTGTAGGTGGCTCTCTTTCTTTTTCCGACAAAACAGTAACATCGGTTATGGATGACCTTATGGTAAGAACTGTTGCTTTAAGTGATAACAGCGGCAGAGGTACGGTTGTATTTGCTGTTATTGACGCATACGGACTTGCAAATCCTCAGGTGAATATTATCCGTGACATGATGGCTGATTATTGCGAAGAAAATAATATCGTAAGCCTTAATATTGCAGTTATGCATCAGCACAGTGCAGTTGATACTCTCGGTATGAACGGCAGTATCATTAAAGCTCTCGGAAACTTCTTTACGGAAGATGATGTTAACGGGCTTAACGATGAATATATGGCAAATCTTCGTAACGTTGTTGTTGCATCAGTTGAAGCTGCAGTTGAGGATATGACAGCAGGTACTCTTTACTACGGTAATGCGGATTTCTCCGAATTTGTAACAGATAAGCGTGATCCTCAGGTTCTTGCATCTGATTTTGACCGTTTCCGTTTTGTTCCCGCAGACGGTTCAGAGGAAACATGGTTTACAACAAGTGCTATACATTGTGTAGGTAACGGTGCAGGCAGTACAGACCTCACAGGTGACTATCCCTACTACATGGAGCAGTACATTAACGAAAAATATAATGCAAACTTTATTATGATTCTCGGTGCAGAGCAGGGTACTTCACAGGATAAGGATTCTCTTGAACTTGCTGATGACCTTACAACTCCCGAAAGACTTACTGCATATGCTGAGGCTCTTACGGAGAGATTCGCTTCAATCGAAAATGAAGTTGTGGTTGAGCCTGTTCTTAATATCAAGCACGCAGCTGCAACATACGAAATCACAAATCAGATTCTTGTATTTGCCGCAAAAGCCGGTCTTCTTACAAACGGCGTTCTTGTAGCAGATGACCACTACGAGGTAATTTCCGAAATCGGTTATATGGAAATCGGTACAGATATTGCAGTTATTCTTTGTCCCGGTGAGATTGCCGCAGAGCTTGTTTACGGCGGTTGCCTCGGTGCTGACAAGTCATGGACGGGTACAGAGTGGACTTACGACTATATCGGTGACATGACAGGTAAGGATACTGTTATCGTATTCGGTATTATCAATGACCAGATTGGTTACATTATTCCCTCTAACGATTACATGGCACTTCTTGAACCCTCAAACAAGAGCCTTGAGCTTGTTTCAACAGGTAACGTTACAGCCCCTTCCATGGTTGAAGACTTTGCAGAGCTTATCGCAAGTGTAAAATAAGACAAAATAAATTTAAGGTCCGATGTCATTTGATATCGGACTTTTTTTGCGGAAAGCGAAGATAAACAATAATTTAGCGGAACGCTAAATTATTGTTTATTTGTAATTATTTTTTGTTTTTTTAAAACTTTTTTGTGATTCAATAAGAATATATAGGTGAAGAGGTGAAAACGGTGGATGAGTTGCAGGAAAAAAAGCTTGTGAAAAACATTCTTAAAGGTGACAGAGAAAGTGCAAATGAATTAATAAAGTCTTATTACAAGGAGATATATGCATATGTGTACCGTCAGACCTCCTCAAAGGAAAACTCAATGGATATTACACAAGAGATTTTTATTTCCGTGCTGAATACTCTTCACACATTTGACAGTAAAAAGGCATCCTTCAGAACATGGCTTTATGCTGTGGCTTCAAATAAGGTGTACGATTATTACCGCAGTAAAAAGATTGTTTTTGAACCGTTTGATATCTCCGCACTTGAAATAGCGGATGAATATAACTTAACGGAAGCCGTTGAAACACGGGAAACCGCAAAAGATGTAATGAAGATTCTTTTACAACAGGATAAACAGTTGCAACAGATTGTATGTCTTAAAATTTTCTCGTCACTAACTTTTCGTGAAATAGGGCAGACAATGCATCTGAATGAAAACACGGTCAGGACAAAATATTATGCGGTTTTAAGTAAATTACGAAAGGAGCTAAAAAATGAACATTGAATATCCGAGTAATTTTGAGATTAATGAAAGTATTGATTATATCTGCGAAAACGGAAAAATCAAAAAACACGGATTTTTTGTTTTTATGCATGATATGACAAAAGGACTGGGCTTTGGAAATGTGTTTTACGGCATAAGAGATGCGATGCTTCTTACGGGTGTTGTTTTTGTTTTACTTTGTGTATCGGCATCTGCAATTTTAGAACCGAATAAACAAAATTCAGCTGTGATTGCGGCATTTGCGTTAGCTCCGGGTGTTTTTATAACAATGTTTTTGCTCTCGTATATCAAAGAAAAAACATCAATGACTTATTCTGTAAAAATGACCTGCAAATATACCGTGAATCATCTTCTTGCTTACAGAATGTTTGTGTTTTCTTTGTTGGGAGCTGTTGCCGATGCGATTTATGTGCTGCTTATCTGCATGAAAACCGATTTGAGCTATATTACGCTGCTGTGTGTTTCTCTTTCATCACTGTTTATGTTTTCATTAGCACTTATTTTTGCTGTTCTTAAGTTTAACAGTATTTTTGCTCCCGTTGTGCTTTTGAGTGTGTGGATTGCTTTGAACGGAATGCTTTGGTGCTTCTTGGGGGATTTTTACGGTAAGTTTTTACAGCAAATTCCCACATGGATTTATGTGATTTTTGCAATTACAGCGGCGGCGGTGTACGTAAACCGTCTTGCGGCACTTTCGGATAAAAGGAGGACTATATATGTTAACGGTTGAAAATGTAACAAAAAAATTCGGTAATTTTACGGTGCTTGATGATGTTTCGCTGGAGTTTGAAAACGGTGTATACGGACTTATTGCACCCAACGGAGCAGGCAAAACAACGCTTATGAAAATGCTTGCAACGCTCTCTTTTCCAACATCGGGAAAAATAAGCTACTGCGGTGACGATATTTTAAAGCTTGACGAAAAATACCGTGAAGTGATTGGTTATTTGCCACAGCAATTCGGCTATTACAGGGATAAGACGCCTAAACAGTATCTTAAATATCTTGCTGCACTCAAAGGACTTGATAAAAAGGAAAGTAACAAGAGGATTGACGAACTGCTTGAAACAGTTTCACTTACAGACAGTGCAAATAAAAAAATGCGTAAGTTTTCAGGCGGTATGCTTCAGCGAGTAGGTATAGCACAGGCACTACTCAATGACCCGAAAATACTTATGCTTGACGAGCCTACGGCGGGACTTGACCCGAAAGAAAGAGTGCGTTTCAGAAACATTATTGCATCACTTTCAAGGGACAGAATTGTTCTGCTGTCTACACATATTGTGTCTGATGTTGAGAGTATTGCAAACAAAATAGTTATGATTAAAGACCATAAAATTCTTTATAACGATACTGTTAAAAATATTTGTGATTTGCTTGACGGTAAAGTATTTGAAATGACCTTAAACGAGCGTGAGATTACTGATTTTGAAAAAAATCATCGTATCCTCTCCCAAAAAATTGAGCATAACACCGTAACAGTCAGATTTATAAGTGAAAACGGTGAAGAAGAGGGGGCAGAAAAAGTTTATCCCGGTCTTGAGGATGTGTTCCTTTGGATTTACGGAGAGGATGTAATATGAACATTCTGCGTTTTGAATTAAAGAAGCTTCTTTGTTCAAAAATGTTGCTGCTTTTACTTGTATTTTGCTTTATACTTAATTTTTTTGTTATATACAGCGAATCATATTACGCTGAAAAATTGGAAGTGATAAGTGATATTGCGGCAAAATCAGGAGTGGAGATTAATGAGGATTCTTTAGAGAAGCTTCAAAAATTATATGATGAAGAGCTTGAAAAGTTAAGGGCATATGCTCCTCTTGCGGCACAGGATATAGAAAAATCCGGCGGCATAGAGAGAGATCACTATGTAACCGGTGTACGGGATTATGAGTACAAGCTAAGCATCATAGAGTTGCTTATTAATGACGGCACACAAGCTTTGCAAAATGACAGAATGGTATCGGCAGGAACTTTTTTGCTTGAAAAATATGTATCAACTGATAATAAATTGCTGAAGTTTCTGTACGGTGTTGAAGCGGTTGTTGTGTTTGATAATGATTTTTTGACAGAGTGCTTTGCACCCTCATATGCTGTTGATATGCATTCAAAGATGTTCGGCAATGTGATTTGTGTGCTGATTATTGAAATGATGTTTTTTGCAATGTTTATCACCGTGCGAAGCTGTACTTATGAAATGGCGGAGGGTACACATTTTCTTGTTTATTGTGCAAAACGTGGCAGAAAAGTGCAAAGGGATAAGCTGTCAGCTTCTCTTATAACGACTGCGGCTGTATATGGTGTGCTGTGCATTTTTACAATAAGTGTTTTCTTTATAATGAACGATTTGAAGGAGTTTTTGTTCGTTCCCGTAAGCTCAAGTATGTACGGCTCGGTGTTTACCGTTCTTGATTTGAATTATTCTGAGCTTATCTGTATATGTCTGCTCACGGGACTTGTGTTATCTCTTATTGCATCTGCATTGACATCTTGTGTATGCGGATTTATAAAAAATCCTTTCGGTGCAATCGGCGGATTTGTACTTTTGCAGGCGGTGTGTCTGCTTGCAACAAACGGAATGTACAGCGAGTATGTAAGCCTTTTTGATAAATTGCTGACCGCATCACCCATAGGACTGATTATGAATTTCAGCATAGAGAATAAAATACCGCAGATAGTTTCTTCATCACTCTTTTGCGTAACAGACACATCAATTCCGTTTTTTGAACTGTTTACGGTGTTTCTGTGGATATTGATATGCTTATTGTTCGGAAAACTGTCGGAAAGGTTTTTTGCAAGAAAGGAGTTGTAGACAGAATATGAAAATATTGTTGCAGGAAATAAAAAAAATACTCAGACCGTCTGTGGTTTTTATATTTTTGATTTTGTATTTTTCAGCAGCTGTCATTTTCGGATTTTTTACATATATACCCGACAAAAATACTCTGTTCAACGGTTCCGGCAGTTGGTCTGCGGATGAACTCGAAACCCGTAATATCAGCGTTATTATGTCCGACATTATGTTGGAGAAATACGGCTTGACTGTAGAGGGCGATGAATTAAATGATTTTATTGAATACGCAAAAGAGTATGAAATAAATCTTGATAAGGCAATAGCCCGGAATGAATATTGCAAAATGCTCGGCATAACAAGTGACAAAGAGATAAACGAAAACTGGGAAACGCTGAGAAATAACGATAACAGCAAAATTGCCGCCTTTTTTGAAAACACAAGCGGAAGATATTTTGAATATGAAGGGAATTATTATTTACCTGCTCTTGTGGCTTATTTGCAGATGACTGTTGATGAGATCAACGCAGGTATAGACAGCTTTGGGGAAGATTTTGTATTTCATGTATATAACAGCGAAGTTATATATACATTGAGCAAAGAAATGGTTACATATTATATTATATCCGTGACCTGTGCGATGATTGCGATTTTACCTTACGGTATCAGAGACAAAAGGAGCAACATCGCAGCTCTTCAGTATTCTTCAAAAATCGGAAGAAAACTTTATCTTTACAAAACTGCGGCGGTGCTTCTGTCTTCGGCATTTTTAATGGTTATCGGAATCGCAGTTGCTTTGACTTTTTATCAATGTCTGGGCATAGAAAGATATGATGATACGGTAATGGATTCATTTTTTCTTATGCAGCTTGAATCAGCCTATGCACAGGACTGTGTATATTCGGGGATAACCATAAAAAATCTGCGGGTCGTTTTCAGCTTGACTGTTTTCATTCTCGGAATCATTCTTTGTGCTTTTGTTCATATCATATGCGAAAAATTAAGAAATCCGATAACCGCATCAGTGGCTTGTTTGCCTGTTTTCGGTGTAATGTATTTTTGTATTGTAAGATACCTTTCGGATTGTGTTTATCCCGTAACCAATGTTTTGCTGTTTAAGGGTGAGGGACTTGTTGCTCTGACTGTGATCGTGGTTTTGTATGCGATAGCATTGTTGATTGACAGTTTGAGACAAAAGAAAAAGTCATTTTAGGAGTGGTAACATGAAAATACTTTTTTATGAGATAAAAAAGATATTCCGTCCGTCAGTCCTGATTATTATGTTTGCGGTGTATCTTGGGGTAAGTGTTACGGGTGTATTTATAAATGCACAATCGAAGAAAAACAGTTTTAATCCCGAAAGTGCGGATGACTGTGCGGATTTTGCACAGTTTGCAGAGGTTGTTATTGCTGATTATATGCTTGAGCATTACGGATATTCGGTTGAGGGAAATGAGATTTACGACTTTTTAGAGTATCAGCAAGGGTATGAAAGCAACCTTGATAAGGCGGTAAGTGCAAATGAATACTGTAAAAAATTCGGTGTAACAACTGCCCATGAGCTTAATTATGCTCCCGGCATATTGGGTGAGGAATATTATACATTTGATGAAAACGGTTATGTGCTTGAACAGATAAAGACCGATGAATATTCAGAGTTCTTTGACAAGGCGTATTCTATGGGATTCTCATACGATGGTGAGGTTTATTACCCTCCAATAAGCGGTTTTCTGCTTGACAAAGCGGCAAATCTGGAAAAAAGTCTTGCTCAATACGGTGATAATTATACCTATTATGTTTATAATTCAGATTTATGCTATGTAATAGGATACGATATGTATCAACTGCTTTTTGTTGCAGTAATTTGTGTAATGATAATGATTATTCCTTACGGTATAACTGAAAAACGCAGTAATGTTAAAAAAATGCAGTATTCATCAAAAACAGGCAGAAATATATATTTTTACAAAACAGCGGCGGTGATAATATCTTCGGCTGTGATGATAGCTTTGTTTATTGGCGTTGCAATGCTTTATTACAATTATCTCGGTGTGGCAAAATATGATTCAACAATGCTTGATACATATTATCTTCATAACAGAGCATATTCGGATTCAGATGTTTATTATTTGGGCATATCCGTTAAAAATCTTCTGTCAGATATGTGCGTATTGACTCTTGTTGTTGGCGTTTGCCTGTGTGTATTTGTTAATATAATATGTTCAAAATGCCGTAATCCCATTACTGCACTTGCAGCTTGTTTGCCGTTGTTTGCCGTTCCTTGGTTATTGGCAAAAAGATATATTTCGCAGCCTGTTTATCCGCTTAGCTCAAAGCTATTTTTTCCAAATGAAGGAGTTTTTGTAGCAATCGTAATCGCTGTATTAAGTTTTACTGCTGTACTGTTTGACTATTTCAAACAGAGGAAAAAGTCTGTTTAGAGGAAGTGAAAAATATGAAAATACTTTTTTATGAGATAAAAAAGATATTTGACTTTAAAGCTGTAATTGTCGGTATTGTTGTATTTCTTTTTCTTAACATTGTTTTTCCCGGCACAATCAGAGAAAATATATCTCTGTACAACCAATATGATACAGAAAACTATCCTGAACAAATTCCGCTTGATTTATCGCATTATTCGGTTGATTTGAAATACAATGATATGCTTCTGGAAAGATACGGGGAAACCGTTGATGCAGATGAATTACCTTTGTTGAAAGAACAACTTGAAGTGTTTGCACAGCAATTAAAATTTGCCGTAGAAAATGATGAAATTTTAAACTACTACGGCATCAGGCTCAATGATGATTTTACACTTTATACAATCTATGAAGAAGAACCGCCTTTAACAGATGAAGAGCAGCAATATATCTGGGAATGTACAAACGGAGTGCGAAAACTTGACGGAACCGATTATCCGATTTATTTTGTACAGGCACTTCAAAGTACAATCAACTATGTCGAAAATCTGATGATGAATGATGACATTGAGGATAAGTCTTATCACATAATGAGTTCGGCTGTGGTTTCGGGAATTTCTGAAAATATATTTATAGTATTATGGGCAACAATATCTTCATTTTTTATTATTGTTCCGTACATAATCAAGGAAAAACAAAGCAATATTGAGGTGTTTGAATATTCATCAAAAACAGGTCGTGCAGCATACAGAAATAAATTGTTTGCAATAATTATTTCACTGATTATTACAATAGGTGTTGGTGTATGTATTTCGTTGCTGTTTTTTGGTATATGGGACATACAGAGATATTATAATTCGCCTGTTGATTCCTTAATATTAATCAACAACGGCGCGAATTTTAACAAATTTTATTCAGGATTTTCTTTAATTCAGATTTATATGGGATTGCTGTTCGGACAGTTTATTTGCTCAATAGCAGCCGTATTGATTACGGCAATTATTGCATACCGTTTCGGTAATGTGATTTCAGGTGTTTTAACAGCATTATTACTGTCTTCAATTCCTGTATTTTTTAATTTCAGATATATTGTCTTTGCATTGGAGCTTCACCGTGTAACACTATCAACAAAGTATGAACCAATATTTTTTGTTTCATCAGTACTTTTTATTGTATTGACTGTGATAATACTGGTTGTAAACAAAAAGAAAAATACCTCTTTTTGACATATTAATATTTACATGACAATAAAAAAGAATGTTGAATATATACAGAATATGTGTTATACTCTTAT
>CAZBVV010000038.1:0-14907 GCA_964495345.1 uncultured Eubacteriales bacterium | reverse complement strand
ATGCTGAAAAAACTACGCTTTTAATTTTCAAGGACACAGAAACAAGTTATAATGTTACATCATCTTTAACTTTTTAATATTTTCATTAAAATTCTCATATCACATACGAAGTTTTGCAAATTTCTATCAGTAATTTCATAAGTTTTTTAATAACATAAGATGTAGCAGAATGCACAAATAATGAGTATGAAATTTGGTGATATTAAATTTGTAAGAATTTACATCTTTTAAGACTATATTAGTGAAAGAAAACAAATCAAATACATTTTTATAAAAATCCCATATGTAATTACATAATAAAAACTCATCGAATAACAAAATTTATAGATTCTAAGACAAATATATTGATAGGTTTAAAATAGCAAATAAATGATAAAAGATTTATAAAGGATGTGAGTCCAATGTGGTTCATTAAATGAATATTAATATTAAATCAATTTATAAATTAAAAAGGAGATGTTTTCATGAAAAAGAAAAGATTAGTAAAAAAGAGTATTGCATTGGTACTTGCAATTTTTGCACTGTTGTCAGCCGCTTCATTAACTGCATTTGCAGACACTGTAACAGTTTCTAACGGTCTTGTTAATGCATATGATGATTATGTGGTTACAACAAGTTCAACTTATACAATAACCGGTTATATGACATACGCTATTGCTGATGATCTTAATTTTTCAGGTATGACAATTGCAGGAAAAACAAATTCATATACAAGAAGTTCAGTTATCGGTGTTTCCTCTGCAACAGGATATTCAAGAACCATGACTATGACAGCAAAAAAGACCAATGGCACAACAATATCCTCATTAAGTTATACCGGTTCCGGTACAATTGATGGTAACAGCAGTTATATGGGTAAAACAGCTACGTGCCTTTACTATATTCTTGTGGATTCAACAACAAAAGCTGTTTCTGCCAGCAGAACTTATGTAGCATATCCGAGTATTACATCACAGATTTAAATAATTTGATTTGAGTTTGTCAAACTAACCATATCACCGGAGGTTTTATATCTTCGGTGATATAAAGTTTTATATTTATTTAATACATAGGCATAATGTTGAGTTTGTAAACGAAAATCTTAGTGGATTCATTATTAAGACTAATTGTAAACAAATTCGATAATATAATCTGAAAAATACACCACGGAGGCTTTTTTATGAAATCATTGAAACTATTTTGTGCCGGTCTTGCTGTTATTTTGCTTTTCAGCGGATGTTCAACGCCAAATCAAGATGAATCCACACAGCCTGATTCGAATATTGTTTCCAATCAAGATGTTGAAACGGAAAGTATAACAAATACAGAAGAAACAAAAGAAACAGAAAAAGCAGATAATTCAATTACTGTTGATATGAATAATCTTGGCGGAGCGACAACAAATTCAGCAGAATCAACTACCGAATTGTCTGTTGAAGAGTATATCAAAAAGCTGGAAGATTCAAATGTTGCAGCTTCGGCAATGTTTCTTTCTCCTGCCGATCCGGATTGCTTTTCACCTCTTGTTTATAATGGTGGAGACTTTGTATTCTATTATCAGATAGGTTCATCAACCGAAAAAGAATACAATATCGGATTTACGCTTAATGGAGTTTATCAGGATATCAGAATTGAACATAACGGCACTATTACAGAATATGCAACTATGCATAAAGTCAACATTTCGGCAGGTCAAAATAAAGTGTTAAAAATAATGCTAAGACCAAATATCGGCAAAAAAGGTGATGTCCTTCAATTCTGCAATGCAACAATTGGTTCTACAGAGACAAAAATAACACAGGATGATTACACTTACGAAGTTTCAGACCACGCACTCAGTAATACTTTGCCTTCTGATTTTGTTATGAACAGTGATTCAACAAACTCGGTCTCGGTCAATTCTTCATATAAAAATGTAACAATAGGGAATTATTCAACAAATCTCAGAAAACATTTTACGTCAAGAAACGAAACCGAAGAATTGTGTCAAATGGTAATATATAATGAACTCGAAAAAATTGTGTACAGAGATGATGATATTTACAAAACTTTGTTGTTTACTCCTGTAATTGAAGCTCAATCATCTGTAACGTTTCCATTGACGATTGCAATGAGTGGCAAATCAGGAACAACACAACGTCTCAGTTTGTATATTAATGATGAAATTGTTCCTGCATTTGAAGGAAAATATTATGTTGATGTAAAAATGGAAAACGGTAAACAGACAACTATAAATCTTACAGTAGATACATCAAAACTTGATACATGGAACAACATTTATTGCATTACCTATACACACAATGCCGGCTCAATGGATCCATATGTGCTAAACCAGTCAGATGTGTATGTTCTTAAGGTGGTAAAATGAGTATTGAAATTAAAAATATTACCAAGTATTACGGAAAAAAGAAAGCTCTTGATAATGTAAGTCTTACGTTGGATAACGGCATTTACGGGCTTTTGGGGGCAAATGGTGCAGGAAAATCTACGCTTCTTAACATAATGGTTACTTCACTTGCACCTACTGATGGGTGTGTATTGTATAACGGAGTTGATATCAGAAACAGACATTCAGGATACCTTGATACTTTAGGTTATATGCCTCAAAGCCCTAAATTTTACAAAAACTATACAGCAGAAGAATTTCTCAAATATATTGCGGCATTAAAGGGAATAAAAAAAGGGCTTGATAACAAAATCAGTGAGCTTCTGGATTTTGTGAATTTAGCTGATAGCAGAAAAACAAAAATCGGTGCATTTTCGGGCGGTATGCTCCAGCGTATCGGAATTGCACAAGCTTTGCTTAATGATCCTCAGATATTGATTCTTGATGAACCTACTGCAGGACTTGACCCAAAAGAGCGAATCCGTTTCCGTAATCTGGTTTCAGAAATATCAGCAAACAGAACTGTTATTCTTGCAACACATATTGTCCCTGATATTGAATATATTGCAAACAGAGTAATTTTACTTCATGATGGTAAGCTTTGTAAAAATGATACTCCCGAAAAACTTTGCGATGAGATAAGTGACAGTGTGTGGCAGCTTGTGGTTGAGAATGAAAGTATTGAAAAAATTATTACCGGGTACAAAATAAGTAATGTGCATAGGGATGCAAACAGATACTTCATTCGCATAGTTTCTGATGAAAAACCTCATCCGAATGCAGTACATATCACGCCAAGTCTTGAAGATGTTTTTCTATATCATGCAGGAGAAATAACAATATGAATAGTCTTATTCTTCACGAGTTAAAAAAACTTTTCTCAAATAAAATTCTGTTGGTTGTAACTATTCTTCTTTTATTTGCAAATGCGTTTAATATTTACCAAACGAACGATAAATATCACGACAAATATAATATTGATGTAAATGAAGCTGAATGGAGCTTGTATGAAACAGTTGAGGGCGTTATAACTACCGAAAAAACAAATTGGCTTTATGAATATACGGAAAAGCTTCAGTCTGTTATCAGCGGAGAAAGTGAAGAACTGTCATCTTATTATTTAAATGCTTATGGGGATTTATCACTTGCAACCAATCTTTTGAATTCACTTGAAAATGCAGATGCATATAGCGACAGAATTGATGATCTGATTGAAGAAAACAATAAACAACTTGAAATATACAAGCAGAAAGAAAATGAGTATCTTGTAAAAAAGGCTCAGCTTGTTAACGAGATATATTCATCCCGTCAGATAAGCTCGTTTTATAATGTTGATGCGTATGATACATATTTCAGTTATGATTTCTCATCTTTTCTTATTCTGCTGATTGTTTTTCTTTGTACTGCCGCTCTTTATGCAGGTGAAAATGAAGCAGGCATGCTGATTCTTATGAGAAGCACACCTATGGGCAGATTGCGATTAAGTAATGCAAAACAAACAGCAATGGTAATATTTATAGGTGTCGTATGCATTGTTTTCTTTATTTGTGATTTTCTTATGTTCCATTGGTGTGCAAGGCTTCGTGGAATAGAAAATCCGCTTTACAGTATAGATAGCTTTGAATATACACCATTGGTTATTTCAATCGGTGGATTTATACTTATAACCGCACTGTTAAAATATTTCGGATTTGTCTGTTTTGGACTTATATCGTGCGTTTTTTCATCTTTTTTGCAAAAAGCATATATGGTTTTTGTTGCAGATTTTGTTTTGTGCATAGTTTTTATGTTTATGAGTGCATATAGCGGTGGAGTACTTGATTATTTAAATCTTGTAAATCCTATTAATATGCTCTTATGCAGAGATATGTTTTCTTCATTCAATGTGGTAAACATTTTTGATACACCTGTTTTCAGATATGTTGTATCTTTAATATGTACAGCTTTATTTGTGTGTATATTATCAGTATTTATAAATCTGCTTAATAATACCAATTCAACGGCAAAGAGGTGCAGAAAATGAAACTGATTTTAAGTGAACTTTACAAATTGTTTATCAAACGACGTTTTATTGTTCTGTTGACATTATTGCTTGTTTTTGAAACTGTGAGCTTTTGCGTTTCACTTGAAAACAGAATTGAGCTTGATGCTGATTCCGTTGAGGTTTACAAGACATACATAAATGAATACAGCGGAGAACTTACTGATGAAAAAATCATGCTTATAGAAGCGGAAATTGAAGAAAGATATTTCAATGAAAGTTTAAAGGGGGAACTTGAAAGACAATTTTCATCCAATGAAATAACTGTTGAAGAATATAAGTCAGAATCAGCAATTTTGAAAGAAAAAGTCAAAGGTACTAACGGATTTAACAGATTTATTAATGCTTATTACGATGCTTTGGACAATGATCAGTATCTTGCGGATTCAACTGTATGGGATGTATTGTTCGGAAACGGTGGAATTGATTTCACTATGGTAATTGTAATTATTCTTATGATAATTGCACTTACTGTTTATGATGAAGAAATCGGAATAAACAGGCTTAAATTTTCTGCAAAAAACGGAAAATCTCAATTAATTTCAGTTCAGATAGGTACTTCATGTTTATTCTCAATTCTTATACCCAGCTTAATTTTTGCAGGCAGATTTTTTATTGCAAAAATGTTTTTCGGACTTGACGGTTTCGAAAATCCTTTGAATACTGCAGAAATTTTTGAATTTACACAGTGGAATTTGTCGCTTTTGCCTGCTTATGTTTATTTGAGCATTATTAAAACTTCGGGGTGTGTTTATCTTGCATTGTTGACAATGATAATCGGGCAGGTCTGCAAATCATCACTTTATACAATGTTTCTCAGTCTTGTTTCGGTATATGTCCCGGCATATGTGCTGTCAACAGTATGGGAAAGATATTTGGTGCCCATACCGTCTTCGTTGCTTACTGCTGTCGGTTATTTTTCTGCTACCGAATATGGCAGTCTTGATGTTGCAGAGAACGGAGAAATTATCATTAATACTTTTTCGATTGAGCAACTTCAAGTATTTTTTTCAGTTGTACTTTTAACAATTGTTGCCATGATAATAACAAACCGTATTTTGTGGACAAAAAGACAATCATTTAAATAAAGGTGAAAAATTATGAAAAGATTTGTTTCCGCACTTTTGGTTGTTGTAGTTTTTATTATTACTGTTGGTTCAATATACTTTATTACAGCTCCGGATTTTCCTGAAGGCTGCATCTATAATTACCTTGAGTACAATAACAGTGCAAACATACTTGTCAATCTTGATGATTATTTAGCCGTGCGTAACAACAATTCAATAATAATTTATGATAAAAAATCGTTGACTCCATATACACTTGCAGATTCGGTGTTTGATATTGAAAAGAATTCCCTTTTTCTTCTTAATTCTGTTGGAAACACTTTGTATTACATATGTACTGATTCCATGACAGGCGGAATGGTATGTTATTCTTTTAATGTTGATACTTATGAAAAAAGTAAAATTCACACATATAAAGGCGTAACAAATTCGAACGGTTTTTTGGGAATTGAAAGTATTTTTGGTATTCAACTTGTCAGTAATAACACCTTTAATATGCTTATGAATTCAGGAAATTATTGGCTGAACAATTCCGGAATTCATTCATATACCGACAGAGAAGAGCTCCTAAAAAAATATGATAAAAATAATGAATATGGTATTTTTGACGGTATAAATAAACTTGCCGAAACAGATGATTTGATTTTCTTTGTTAATTATTTTGGTGAGCTGGTTCGGTTTGATAAAAAAACAAAAGAATTTTCTGTTAATATAAATAAATTGGTTTCAGAGTTTTTCATAACTGAAAACAAGATTTATTATATTGCAATGGATAAATCATCAGTATTGTATTCGTGTGACTATAACGGTGATGATGAAAAGTTAATCGGAAATATAACTTGTGAATGTGTAAAATTTTCAGGCGAAAATATTTATGTGTCGGATTCGGAAACTATTTACAAAATTGCAGACGGAGAATTGCGAAGAGTGTCTGCTGTATCAATGTTGAATTGGGCAATAGATGAAAAAAATATTTATGTTTACAACCCAAACACTAACGAAGTGTCAACAATACAAATAATAAAATCATAGGAGAAATTTTTGTGATTGTTAATAAATATGTTGAATTTACAAGGGGGGTAATTAAATGAAAAAAACTAAAATAATTGCAATTATTCTGGTTATGGTTATGCTTTTTGCAGGTTGCTCAAATGAAAAGGAAAACATTACGGGAGATGAAAAATCAACGCTTAACTTTGATACAGAAGACCAATCTGTTATTAATATTGATAATTTAGTAGATAGTCTGGATTCATCGGAAGGGAATCCTGACAGACCTATGGAGGATATTCTTGCCGATCTTGAAATACCTGCACAGGGCTTTGCTGTTTTTAATTCACCTGATGACCCGGATTCGTTTTCATTGGAAGAATACAACGGTGGTGAAATTGAGTTTTATTATCAGGTTGCTGTGGGTAATACAGCTGAAGAGTTTGCCCTTGGTGTTATGATTGACGGTATATTGCAGGATTGCAAAATCGAAAGAAACGGTATTGTATCGGACTATAATAAGCTTCACACTGTTACAATTGATGAAGGTACTGCACATATATACAAGGTAACTGTCAAACCGAACACAGGTAAGGCAGGTGATACGGTGCTGCTGCATGCCTTGTCAATTATGAATCCCGATGCAAGGATTAAATCTGAAAGTGAATATTATGATTTTTCAACTGTTTATTTTGCATTGACAGGATATGCCTCGGTCAGAATGAATGTGGATGCCGTAAATTTAACCGACGATGTTTGTGAAAATTATTCTCAAGCAAAGGTTAACACATACCATCCGCTGATTGGTGAACTGTTTTCCTATAAAAGCGAGGAAAACAATATCACGGCATCCCTTATTTATAATGATTTTAATTCGGCAGTTTGGCATGATGATTCGACAAGCTGGACAGAACAGAGTTTTTTGATTAAAGCAGACAGAAAGTCGGATTGTCCGATTCATATAACTCTCGGCGGCATTGATTACAACACAACTCAGCGTATCAGCGTTTATGTAAACGGTAAGATTATGCCTGTTTTTGACGGTAAATATTATGCCGATGTACCTGTAAATGCAGGCAAGCAAACCGATATTGATATAACTCTTGACACAACAAACCTTGATGAATGGAGCAATATTTGCGTAACATATTATAATTTAACCGAAAACGGTGCAATGGGTAAGGATTTGACTCAATCCAATATTTACTCGCTGAGGGTATTAAAATGAGCATTGAAATAAAAAATATCGGCAAAAATTACGGCAAAAAGGAAGCATTGAAGAATGTTTCTCTTACGCTCGAAAACGGTATTTACGGCTTGCTCGGTGAAAACGGTGCAGGCAAGTCAACTCTGCTTAATATTATGGTAACATCGCTTGCACAGACAAGCGGTCAGGTGCTTTACAACGGAATGGATATTCGGGACAAAAAATCAGGTTATCTTGATACTCTCGGCTACATGCCCCAGACACCGAAGTTTTATAAAAATTATACTGCCTGCGAATTTCTTAAATACATTGCAGCATTAAAGGGTATCAAAAAGAATGTAAATGCAAAAACAGATGAATTGTTGTCACTTGTAAATTTAACCGAATCAAAAGACATGAAGCTCGGTGCATTTTCAGGTGGTATGCTTCAAAGAATCGGCATTGCACAGGCACTTCTTAATAATCCTGAAATACTCATTCTTGATGAACCCACCGCAGGTCTTGACCCTACCGAGCGAATAAGGCTGAGAAATCTGATTTCATCAATAGCGGAAAACAGAACGGTTATTCTCGCAACTCATATTGTGCCGGATATCGAATACATAGCAAACAGAGTTATTTTATTACACAAGGGTGAAGTTTGCCGGAATGATCCTCCCGAAATTTTATGCAATGAAATCAAAAACTGCGTCTGGCGTGTAGCTGTTCCGAGTGAGTATGTTGATAAGGTTGTAACCCGTTTTAAGGTAAGTAACATTCACAAGACGAAAGACAAATACATAGTCAGAATTGTATCCGACAAGCAACCGGGTAAGTATGCAAGGCAGGCAACGCCTACTCTTGAAGATGTTTTTCTTTACCATGCCGGAGAGGTAACATTATGAAAGATTTATTCCGTTATGAATTGAAAAAAATTTTCACAAGAAGATTTTTGTTTTTCGTTATCATGATACTTCTTTGTGCAAATGCTTTTAATATTTACAGCACATATGATAAGTATCATAAAAATTACAGTAGGGATTATTTTGAAGCGGAATGGCAAATATATAAGCTTGCCGAAGGTGAGTTAACCCAGGAAAGAATCAACATATTGCTTGATTATAAAAATGAGTTGTTGATTTCAGCCGAAACGGGTAACCCCCTTGAGTACTATTACATTAACGCTGACGGCGATTTGCAAATTACCGAAGAAATGCTTGTGAAAATGAAAAACGCATATCAATACGGCGACAAAATTGATGAATTGCTGGAAATAAACGATATGCAAAAAACCGTTTTAAAAAATGCAGACAATAATTATCTTTTGAAGGAAGCCTTGCTTGTTGAAAAGACTTATTCGGAACGAAGCATTGACAGTTTCTATAATACGGAAGCCTTCGGCACATATTTTTCCTATGATTTTTCATCCTTTTTGATTTTGATGATTATTTTCCTCGGCACGGCTTCGCTTTTTTCGGGTGAAAAGGAAAAAGGGATGCTCTCTGTCATCCGAAGCAGTAAAAATGGCAGAATAAAATTAAGTCTTGCAAAGCAAACGGCTGCAGCGATTTTCACTCTTTTCGTATGCATTGTGTTTTTTGTATGTGATTTTCTTATATTTCTTTGTTGCTTAAGGCTCAGAGGCATATTTTCTCCTGTTTACGCCATTCCTTCTTTTGAATATACTCCTCTTAATATATCCGTATGCGGATTTTTGCTTTTGACATGCACTATTAAAATTTTCGGATTCATTATATTTTCATTTATATCATCCGTTCTTTCATCTCTTTTTGATAAAAGCTATATGGTGTTTGCGGCAGATTTTATAGTTCTTGTTCTGCTTATGTTTATGAGTGCTTACAGCTCACGAATGCTTGATTACATAAATATTATAAACCCGGTAAATCTCCTGACGAACAGAAATATGTTTGCCGAATTCAATGTGATTAATATTTTCGGTGAACCTGTATTTAAGTTTGCCGTTGTGCTGATATGCTCAATTTTCTTTGCAATCGCACTGTCTGTTACGGTATGCCTTCTTAATAATTCAAATGCAAGGAGGAAGGCAAAATGAAAATATTTTTAAATGAGATTTATAAGGTTTTTATAAAAAGAAAACTTCTTGTTTTGTTCATCGCTGTTCTCCTGCTTGAATCCGTAGGGGCTTTTTCGTCATTTAAGAAAAGCACGGTTATGGATGCTGACTCTCTCAATGTTTACAATCAATATATGAACGAATACGGTGGTGAGCTGACTCAGGAAAAAAGAGAAAAAATAGAACACCTTATTGAATCAACAAGACGGTCGGATGCTCTTAAAAATGAAATAAGAAGCGAATACCTCGAAGGAAAAATCACTCTCGATGAATACAAATCCGGTCTTAAAAAAATACGGGAAGATACAAAGGGTGAAGATGGATTTTTTAACTTTGTGGCATCATATTACAATGCCGTGAATTCCGGCATAAGCCTTGCTGATTCACATATATGGGATGTGCTTTTCGGCTACGGTGGTATCGATTTTCTTCTTGTGATTTCCGTGGTTATGATGGTTATCGCATTGACTGTTTACGATGATGAAACGGGTACAAATCAGCTCAAATATACATTAAAAAAAGGGAAATCATTTTTAATATCGGTACAGATTATCACGGCAGTATTGATTTCATTTATTTTTTCGGCTGTTGTTTTTGCGGGTAGGTTTATGATTGCGAAGGTGTTTTTTAACCTTGAAGGTTTTAATAATCCACTTAACTTTTCAGGAATTTTTTCTTTTTCACCGTGGAATCTGACACTTTTCGAAGGGTATTTTTATATCTGCCTAATCAAGACTGGGGGTTATATTTATCTCGCACTTCTTACAATGCTGATAGGTCAGTTGTGTCGTTCCTCACTTTATACCATTTTTGCAGGAGTTATATCTGTATATATACCGGGCTATATACTGACGGATGTCTGGGAAAAATATATGCTACCCCTCCCGTCGTCACTCCTTTCGGGAAACGGTTATTTTTCCATGTCGGAAACCGCCAGTATTATGACAACTCTCACCGAAGATACATCAATAAAATCATTTACACCAATGCAACTGATATTGTACTTTTCGGGAATATTTGTATTACTTTTCTTGCTGTGTGTGATAAACAGATTACTTTGGGGCAAAAGAAAGGCGGTGCGTTAAATGAAGAAATTTTTGTGCTTTATTTTGTCTTTGCTTGTAATCTTCTCCTGTTGCTTTGTGTTTTTTGTTTCCACAGAACCTGAAATGCCCGATCTTGGTATATACAATTACTTCGGCAGAGGGAATGCAATGACGTTTATTGTGCTGAAGGATTATATTACGGTGTTTGTAGTTCCTGATACACACATTGTTTGCAGCAAGGATCTGACCGATTATCATATCCTTGCTGATTCTGCATTTGATGCAAAAAAGAACTTACCGTTTTTATTAGGTGCGGAAGAAAACAATCTGGTCTATACCTGTATGGAGCAGACCGGTGGCAGAACCTATTATTCCATTAATCTTGATACATATGAAAAAGTCAAACTGAAAAGTGAAAATTCCGTAAACGATACCTCCGGCTTTTTAGGTGTTCATAATATTCTCGGCATTGTTTTAGACAGTAAGGATGTTTATTCGTATATGAATGCCGGCAGTTTTTGGGTTAATTCGACAGGTGTACATTCGGCAAAACAAACAAGGGAGTATCTTTCAGAATTCGACAAAGAGGAAGAATACGGAATTTATAATGATATGGATAAAATTGCCGAAACAAATGAGCATATTTTCTTTCTTAATTTTTTCGGAGAACTTATCAGATTCAATAAAACTGATAAAACCTTTGAGTATGTGTTAAATAAAATAATTGACGATTTTTATATTACAAATGAAAGTATTTATTATGTTTATAACTCGGAGCTGTATGAAACCGATTATGAGGGTAAAAAAGAAACTAAAGTGTGTGATTTTGCACCAAAAAGCATAAAGTGCGATGACGAAAAAATCTATGTAAGTGATAACAACGGAACGATTTTTCTTGTAAATTTAGATTCGGTCGTTAAAATTTGCGATATAAAATCGGATTATTGGACAGTATCGGAAGGGAAAATATACTACTATATTCCGAATGAAACAAGGTTGGGATTTGTGTTCAACGGTAAAAATTCCGAAATAATTATAAAAGTGACTTAAAAATATGTTTGTAATGATGCAAATAATGAACTTTGATTCTATTTCCATTCTTCATTATAATTCTCCTTCAAAAGGTGTTAATTTAAATTGCTCTGATAAATACAACAAAGCCAACTCATGTTAGATGTGAGTTGGCTTAAATCATATTCAAAAATTAATTTTACATATGTTGATTTATCTGCATGGTGTCGGCAAAAACCGACACCACGAAGGGTAAGATGAATTAATTAAGAATGTATGTGTATCTGTCTATTTCTTCTTTTGAAAAATCATCTGCGTTATTTTCAAGCAAAAATTCCAAATCAGAACAACAACTGCAATCAATGTCTACAGCAGCATCGCTGAACTCAGTTATATCACTTGTCAGATTATGCATTTCATACAAAACCCCTGCGGCAGTTTTTGCATCAAGTGAATCAACAGCTCTCCACAATAAAGAAGCAGATGTATACAATCCGTTTTCTGCTTTTTCTGAACAAGGATTATTTGCCACACTGTTACACCATCTTTCAAACGAACTCAGTTCTTTATCAATATCTCTTTTTGTGGGACAAAGCAGTAGTTTTAATGATTTTTCAACATCAGGGATTACACAAAGTTTGTTTATAATATCAATGAGTTCCTCTTTTGATAATTTTTCAAGTTTAGTATTAATATCTTTTTTCATACATTAGTTTTCCTTTCACATTACAGTATCGGTCATATATCAAAACTCACAAATCTCATTATGCTTTCTTCGTTTGTGCCGAAGATCAAAAAGTTCACACTGCCGTACCAGACAATCTGATTATCAATAACAGTAAATTTCTGATGAAAATCTGATTTGCAAATCACTTTCACACCAAAGTCTTGTAAAACGGCGGTGTTTTCTTTTACCACCCTTTGTTCAGACTCTTTAAAATCTGCAGGTGGTCGGGTAATAATGGCAACATTTGCTCCGTTTTGTATAGCTTGCATCAAAACTTTTGAAAGCTGTGTTATTCTATTCTTCCTCATAAACGGACAGACTATCAGAACTTCATTATGTGCAGATTTTATATCCTGACAGTAGACTGTATAAAAGCTCTTACCGTCATAAATCAGGTCTGGAGTTACACTATGCTCATTGTCAATTTTTATCTTATATCCGATTGAAGAATAACCTTGTCATATATAGGAAGTCTCATAGCCTGGCTGCGATAAAAATCCGGATTTTTAAATGCAGGCAAGCGTTTTATTTTGTTTATCAAACCTGAAGTTAAATCTTTTGTGGATATGTATAGCATATTTGAGCGTATTATTTTAATGCTTTCGGGATACTTATCCGCTGTTAGTTCAAGCCGTTTTTTTTCCAAGATTTATCTTCTTTATCGGAAATGAGTTCACCTAAATCACCCGATTTACATAGGAGGCTAACCAATTCATCAACTCTTTCAGGTGAAAGTTTCTGCACACTGCCAAGATATTTCCATTGGTCGGGATAGGGAATAAAGTTTTCGTCAACAAATAAGCTATTGCCGTTTTTCATTGCATTACCCTGTAGTGGCAAAGCAACAAGGTTGCCGAAGCCGCCTTTCGGCATAGCATCCTGATTAGGAAAGAATCTGTCGTATGACTTGAAAGAAAGATTACTTTTCTCCATTGTTTTTGTCAGTATTCCACTACCGAGTTTTTTTGCAATTGAAGCTGATACGGGCTCAGCAAAAAAATCCAGGTATGAGTACCGTTTCCTGAACGGGAAATTTCAATACCTACAGGCATGTCAAATTTTTCGCAAGTCTTTCTGAAAGCAGCCACATCCGATTTAAAGTTTTCTTAATCAAAAGCGACAAATGAAAAAAAGATAGGTCTCGTCTGGCAGCATCGGATAAATGCCGACAACAGCCCTGCCGTATAAATCTTTTTCTGATAAATGTCTGTAAATATCCTTATCCGTAAGTGCCATCAGTTTGCGGTTAGGACATGCAGAACTCTTAAACTTTTTCTTGTGGCAAAATTCTTCAATCCATTCTTTTTCGCAAACAGGCTGATAGCCGCTTTTATCCAAAGTCTTACTGTACCAACGGCGTGCAAACACATCTTATCTGCCTTTGAAAAGAGAACGAAAAAGGGTAATTTTCTCTTCGGGTGAACTATGTTGGTTGACAGATGATGTGGAAATGTGCTCAATATTTTCTGTTACAGGCATAGGAAGACTATCTTCACCTTTAAGAAGTGCAAGCTCAGTCTTTAATTGCTTATTTTCTTCCAAAAGAATGTTGTATTTTTGTAGAAGAATTGAATAATCGTCCTTCATATAATACATCTCTTTCTTAATTAGCATTATATCAGACTTTGAAATTAAATCAATAAAATCATGTAAAGAAGTTTTGTATTAATGTTGATGTTTTTGCAAAATATTAACTGTGATTATATAAATGTTCTTGTACCGACAAAAATCACCTGTGGTGAAATAATTTAAAATTTGCAGGACGCGATTTTGCGAATGAAAGGTGATTATATAAGTTTTAAGCTAAAATGGGATGCTTGATTAGTTTGCATCGTTTTTAGATGCAAGTGAACACAGTTGAAGAGTTATATGTATTGTCTGACAGTTGGTTTGTAGTATTCATAAAATTCACCTAATAGTATAGTGTCAAAAACGAAAAAAAGCAGAAAAATTTCTTTATGTTGAACAATTTAAGAATTATTGCTATAATAAATACATCAAGGAGGTGAAATCAATGGCTTACACAGAGCTTATTAAAAACTTTGAGCGAATCCGTGACTATATGAGAGAGTTTTATGTTTACGGCTTTAAAAGCAGAGAAGAATATGATAAAAAGAGTGCCCGTTCCTATGACAACGAACGCCGCAGAATAGAAAGCTATCTCGGTGAATATATGGGCTTTCGACAGAGTGAAAAAGGCAAGAATGTTTTTCTTTCGATAGACAGCCGTTCGGTTTCACATAATCCGCTTTACAGTGTGCTTAAATCAAAAAGCTTTACCGACGGAGATATAACCTTGCATTTTATTATATTTGATATTTTGTATTCACCCGAGGTTACTCTGTCACTTTCTGAAATAACAGATAAAATCGACAGAGA
>CAZBVV010000037.1:0-14962 GCA_964495345.1 uncultured Eubacteriales bacterium | reverse complement strand
AATAAAAATATCATACATTAAATCTGAACAGAACGATATCTCCGTCCTGCATAAAATATTCTTTGCCCTCGGAACGAACAAGTCCTTTTTCCTTTGCGGCGGTCATTGTGCCGCAAGCCATAAGGTCGTCAAAAGAAACAACCTCAGCTCTGATAAAGCCTCTTTCAAAGTCCGTATGGATTTTACCTGCCGCCTGCGGAGCTTTTGTGCCTTTTTTGATTGTCCATGCTCTTACCTCGGGCTGTCCGGCAGTAAGATATGACATAAGTCCCAACAAATCGTAACTCTTTTGAATAAGTAAATCAAGACCTGCTTTTTCAATACCCAATTCTGAAAGGAACATTTCCTTTTCGTCCTTGCCAAGCTCTGCAATCTGTGCTTCAAGCTCTGCACAAATGGGAAGAACCTGTGCCCCCTCTGTTGCCGCAAGGGCACAAACAGCTTTATAGCCATCGTTTGATTCAATATCTGATGCAAAATCCTCTTCACTCATATTGCAAGCGTAAATAACAGGTTTTGCGGTAAGCAACGCAACTGTGTCAAGAAGTGCTTTTTCATCCTCTGTAACATCAACAGCTCTTGCACACTTACCCTCTTCAAATTCAGCTCTGACACGCTTAAAGAACTCTACATCCTTTACTAAAGATTTATCACCTTTCGCCGCTTTTGTGTCTTTATCAATACGTCTGTCAAGAATTTCCATATCGGAAAGAATAAGCTCATAATTGATGGTTTCGATATCTCTTACAGGGTCAATACTGCCGTCAACATGAACAATATCGCCGTTTTCAAAACATCTTACAACATGAACTATGGCATCTACCTCACGGATGTGAGAAAGAAACTTGTTACCAAGACCCTCACCCTGTGCCGCACCCTTTACGAGACCTGCAATATCAACAAACTCGATAACTGCCGGAGTAAATTTTTCGGGATTATACATTTCCGCTAATTTGTCCAACCTGTAATCAGGAACAGCAACAACACCCACATTGGGTTCAATCGTACAAAAAGGATAGTTTGCCGACTGTGCACCTGCATTGGTAAGTGCATTAAAAAGCGTACTCTTTCCCACGTTTGGAAGACCTACTATACCTAATTTCATTATTATTCACCGATCCTTTGCATTATTCATGCAATATTAAAATTCGCTATATTTTATCACACATTTATTCAATTTGCAACACTTATATAATGCGGTGGCAAAACGGGTTGTTCTGTGGGATTTCTCCGCCCGAATCACAGTAATACCGCTTGTTGTATCACTACATTATATGTTTTGCCGAATTGTTTGTTAAACAATAATTTAATTCATAATTCAAAATGCATAATGCATAATTAATTTAAATTAAAAATTGTGCGTAACGCTTGGATTATTGGAATTATAATTGGTTTAAAAGGCGAAGCCTTTTCTTCAATTATGAATTATGCATTATACATTATGCATTAATAAATTATTGTTTATATCAGTTTTCTCTTCATCATTTCCTGTGCGGCGAGGAGAATACCTATTTTACCGCTGTGGAAGTTAAGTCCGCCCTGCATCCATACTGCGAACGGCTCACGAAGAGGAGCGTCTGCCGAAAGCTCAATTGAAGAACCTGACGTAAACGCACCTGCGGACATAATAACTTGATTGTCATATCCCGGCATATCCCACGGTTCAGGAGTTACATATGAATCAACGGGAGCACCTTTCTGTAATCCCTGACAGAATGCAATAAGATTTTCGGAGTTTTCAAGGCAAATTGCCTGAATGATATCGTGACGTTCTTCATCAACTACCGGAGTTACCTTGAAGCCGAGTTGAGTAAACAAAGATGCGGCAAAAACCGCAGTTTTAAGTGCCTCTCCCACAACATGAGGAGCATGAAAAAGTCCCATATAAAGGCTTCTGTTCTGTCCGAGTGTTGCACCAAGCTCCGTACCCAGACCGGGTGTTGTAAGTCTGTAACCGCAAAGTTCCACAAGCTCCTTACGTCCGGCTATATATCCGCCGCTTGCCGCCATTCCGCCGCCTGCATTTTTTATAAGCGAACCTGCAATCAAATCTGCTCCCACCTGCGTAGGTTCAAGCTTTTCCGTAAATTCGCCGTAGCAATTATCAACCATTACGATTGCACGGTTGTTGACTCTGTGCACAATCTCACATACTTTTCTGATTTCTTCTATGGAAATTGTGTGACGGAGTGAATATCCTCTTGAACGCTGAATATAAACCATTCGGACAGCCTTATCTGCGGCACATTTTTCAATAGCCTCATAATCAAGCTCGTCATTTTCCGTCATATCAACCTGTGAATAATTCACACCAAAATCGGCAAGTGTTCCCTGTCCTGCATTTTTGCCGTTCAAACCGATTGTTGAATGAAGAGTATCGTAGGGTGTACCCGAAACGCAAAGCATAACGTCATTCGGTCTTAAAATTCCGTAAAGGCAAACTGCAAGAGTATGAGTACCGCTTGCAAGTGCACCTGAACGTATAATTGCACTTTCAGCACCGAATATATCAGCCGTCAGTTCATCCAGCTTTTCTCTGCCTTTATCGGAATATCCGTAACCTGTTGTTGTATTAAAATCTGTTTCATCAACACGGTTTCTTATAAATGCGGAAAGCACCTTATGCTGATTATATTCTGTTATTTCATCAATTTTTACAAAGCTCGGTTTTGCTTTTTCAAGAGCCTTTGCGGAAATATCAAGCAATTTTTCATCAAAATCAAAGAATTGATTATTCATGTATTACTCCTGTTTTACACAATAATCTCCCGATGCCGAAACCGACTTCGGGAGTTAAATTTTTACTTATGTATAAAGCTTCTGTCAATGATAACACCAAGACGGGTATCAAAAAACTTCTTTTTAAGAATCTCAGCCTTTGTTTCGGGCTTTTTAAGAGGCGTACGGTCAATAAATCTTTCCATATTGCCGTCATCACAAATAAATGCCTGTGTCATGCAGATACCGCCTCTGCCCTTGAGCTGAGCTCTGACATAACAACTGATTTTGTCACTATGATCACGAAGTCTGATTGTAGATGTGAGTTCTGAGTCAATTTCGCTTGTAACAGATTCAATAATTTCACCGTCTGCAATCCATTCAATTGCATTGCAGTTGATACCGCTGATAGTGATTTCATCATCACCTACACTAATTCCTTTAACTACGGGATAAGGACCTTCACCAACAAAATCTTCACCTAATTCATTTTTTGCATATCTTGCTACGGGGAAGAAATGTCCCTTTTCCATAGCATTACGGAGATTTGCAAGAGAATATTCGGGAAGTACAAAGTCCATAAATGCTGTGTCAGCCTCAGTTACTCTGTGAGCATCGCTGTTGCCGAAGCCGAATACACTACGCTTGCCTTCGGGAATAAGTTTTTTAAGAAGTTCGTCCCAAAGGATTCTGTCACTGCGGTTAGGTCTGTCGTACATATTAAGCACTTCTATTCCTAAGCATGAGTGGTATCTTCTTAAAATATCTGCAAAAAATCTAACATTTTCGGGTTTTGTTGCATTTTCGGGGAATCTTGTTACTCTGAGCCAGTCGGTAGGATGATTGATATGTGAAAGTCCGCCGCTTTTTTCAATTTTTGCAATAGGAATTTCGTAATCGTTTTCCTTGCCGCAGATACCCTCGCAGGCATCATCCGTAAAATATCCGTTGACATGGTTCTTAACAAGTGTGAACATATTTGCCTCTATGGCATCGGGTACACACATAAGACCTCTTTTCTTTGTGCGTTTACCCGCCGTTGTTTTATATGTACCATCAAGAATTGCATGATACTGCTCTGTTGTGGGATGCTCACGCTTGCCGTGCCAAAGATTCTGAAACAGAAAAAGGGGGATAATTGAAGGGTCCTGATCCCACTCTTTACCGTGAATACCGTGTTCAGCCATGGCAAGAATATCAAAATCGTTATCATAGAAACCTTCAATGATTTCTGTCATTGTGTTGTTTGCATCGGAATATGTGGAATGGGTGTGAAGATTGGTTTTGTAATGTCTTTCATCATCACCCATAAGTGATACTACATCTTCATAAGGATTTGTAATTTTATACATTTGCTGCTACCCCGCTTCTCTTTTCTGCAAGCTCTTTTACGATTTTTTCCTTTTCCTTACCTGAAATGGTGTAGAAAAACATCGGAATTGAACAAAGGAGCATACTTATACCGGGAACGATTGAAACAAGTGAGAACATAGCAAAATTCTGACTTCTTGAAAGATCTGTTGCGGCAACGATTGCTTCGGAGCTGAGCATCATTGAGGGATCAAGCTCAATAACCATATACATAATAATGATACCGCAAGTTGCTATTGCACTGCCGAACTTGTTGATAAAGCCCTGGCATGCAGAACCCAAGCCGTTATCTCTGAATCCTGTTTTAAGTTCAAGGTAGTCAAGACAGTCACCGATCATAGCATTCGTTACGCTGTTGATAACACCAAGAGGAATACAGGAAATGAGAATAAAGGGAATACAGATATAAAGATTTGCTGTATACCAACCGATAAGCGTTGTAAAAATTGATGCAACAAAGCCTAAAAGACAGGTTGTTATAACAATTTTTTTGTAATCAAACTTTTTCATAAGTGTAGGCATAAAGAGCATAGCACCGAACATACCTACGATAGCACAAACCTGAAAAACTGTTTTTACGGTAGAAATACTTGCATCAATAGCTGCCGTTCTTTCTGCAAGAGTAAGACCTTCAAGATCGGGACCGATATAGAAACCGTATCTTGCAACATGGATAGCTGCCGCCTGAACCATGTATCTGCCGCTTGAAAGAATACCCATGGCAACTACGCACATAAGAGGCTTACAGGTAAATATTCTCTGTAAACTTGACGGTTCACCGGGTTGACGAACCTTAACGGGAGGAACAAGTCTTTCCTTAACATGAAAATACGAGTTTGCATATATTACCGAACCGATAATAACAACGATGATTGCCATAATGAGATATTTTGTTTTGTTGTAAGCTATGGCATCCGATGTATCAACAATTTTGGGAAGAACAAAACCTGCAACAAGGAAAAGAACTTCGGGAAGTGCAGAACCTACACTGTTAAAATTCTTTGTATAAGAGATAACATAACCTCTTTCCTCTGCGTTGGGAGTCATAACATTGGGAAGTCCCCAGAAAGGAACGTCTGCCATCGTGTAAAGCATACCCCATGCAACATAAACTATGGCAGAGTAAATCATAAGCTGTTTCTGTGATAAATCGGGGCTTAAATACATAAGCACCGTAAGTATACCTATGGGTATTACAGCATAAATTATGTAAGGTTTCATTTTGCCTAATTTGGTTGTTCTTCTGTCAACGATCATACCCATCATGGGGTCGTTGATAGCATCCCATACACGTGCAAGCAGCATAAGCAGCATTACAAACATCAGCGGAAGCTGAAGAACGTTTACATAATAGTCGCTGATATAGCTTGACATCATCGCATAGATCATACCCTGACCCATCGAACCGATAGCATACATATTCAGCTCTTTTTTCGGAACAACATAATTACTTCTGTCTCTCAAAATAAGTCACCCTTTCGTGTTTATAAATGTAATTATAGCACACATTTTCTTATTAGTAAATAGAAAAGGAAGAATTTATTAAACAATAATTTAGCGTAGCAGAAATTAAATGATATGCCCTGTAGGGAGCGACGCCCTCGTCGCTCCGATTTGCCGCAAGGCAAATAACGGTGGAACACCGTTTGATTCGCAGAAATTTCATATAAAATGCCTCACGGCATTGTGCTACGCACACGGAGCGACGAGGGCGTCGCTCCCTACGATTATCACTTTGATATTCCGATAAATTATTGTTTACCTCCTCTGCAAAAAAAGGACGGCAACGCCGCCCCTTATAAAATTTATTCTTCATCCGGTTCGATTAAACCGTAGCCGCCGTCTTTTCTTTTATAAACAAGTGAAATTGCATCGGTTGCCGAATTGCGGAACATATAGAATTCATGTCCGAGCATATTCATCTGCAAAATCGCCTCTTCAACACTCTGAGGCTTTACTGCAACTGCTTTTGTTCTTACAACATCAAATTCTGTTTCCTCCGGGATATCTTCATCGGCAAAATAACCGTCAAATGCATCACTGCGTAGCTTCTTCTCAAGTCTTGTTTTATTCTTGCGTATTCTGCGAACAAGGTTGTCAACACATCTGTCAAGGGCATCGTTAAGATTGTCTGCTCTCTCCTGCGCTCTGTAAACCATACCGCCGTTGTTTACGGTAATTTCTACCATTTGGTAAGATTTTTCAACCGTAGCGGTGATTTTTGCATCGGCTTCTTCAGAAAAGAATTTGTCAACTTTTGCGAGTTTTTCGGCAACTCTTTCCTTAAAAGAATCTCTCGGTGTACATTTGCGTCCTATAACGGTAATGTTCATAAACACATCCCCTTTGTACTAAATTTAAGGATAATAAAAAATTTTTCATCCTTAGCATTTTCAATATAACACATTTTTAGGCTAAAGTAAAGCAGTTTTATACAATTTTTATAAATTATTCACACGCAACAAAGATATTTTTACACATTTTAACAAATGTGGTGGATTTTCAACAAAATATAAATTTTCCAAATCGTTCAACTTAAATAGCCGTCGGATATACAATTTTGTACATTTATATAAATAAAATAAATGCAAAAATGCTTGACACAGGTGCACAATATAGTATATAATGTTAAATCGCAGGGGCTTTTCCGCCCTGACATCAAAAAATCTGTTTGACGCTGTTAGAGCGTCACCTATCGAATGGGGGTATAACGAAATGAAGAGAACATATCAGCCCAAGAAAAGACATACACAGAAAGTTCACGGTTTCCGTGCAAGAATGTCAACAGCTAACGGTCGCAAAGTTCTTGCTCGCCGCAGAGCTAAGGGTAGAAAATCACTCGCTGTTTAATCCAATTTAAGCAAGGTGATTGTTTTGCAGCCTATCGGGACAATTAAAACTAATAGTGATTTCCGCCGAGCCTATTTACGCGGAAAGTCTTACGCAAATCCTGCACTGGTCGTTTATTTAGTTAAAAACCGTGCGGGTGTTTGTCGTATTGGGATAACTACAAGCAAAAAAATCGGTAACGCAGTTCAGCGAAACAGAGCGAGACGCGTTATTCGTGAAGCTTTCAGGCAGATTGACACTCCTATAAACGGCAATTACGACATCGTGTTTGTAGCAAGAACAAAAACGGTGTACAAAAAAAGCACGGATATAAAAGACGTAATGATTTCCCTGCTTTCACAGGCAGGCGTTTTTAACAAATGAAAAATCTTGTTCTTAAAATGATTCGTTTTTACAGAAAACGAATTTCACCATTATTTTTGCCTACTTGTCGCTTTTATCCCACTTGTTCAACCTATGCGGTCACAGCAATAGAAAGACACGGCCTTTTAAAAGGCGGCTTTCTTACTGTTAAACGGTTGTTAAGATGTAATATTCTGTTTCCCGGTGGGTACGATCCTGTTCCGGAGATTAAAGAAAAGTACAGAAAAGAAAATAAGAAATGACGGGATTTCACCGTGTATTAAGGAATTGAAGTTATGCAATCATTATACGACGCACTTGCAGTACCTTTCGGTTATATACTGCATTTTTTCTATGAATTTTCAGGCAACTATCTGCTTTCATTAATAATATTGGTTTTACTTGTAAAACTTATACTTCTGCCATCATCAATCAAACAACAGAAGAATTCCGCAAAGCAGTTAAGACTGCAACCCAAACTTAACCGCATCAGGCAAAAATATTCCAACGGCGGTCAGCAGACACGCGAAATGCAGATGAGAATGCAGGAAGAAACACAGGAGCTTTACAGAAAAGAAGGCTACAATCCGTCAACAAGCGGTTGTTTACCTCTGCTTATACAGTTCCCTGTTATGATCGGTCTTTACGGTGTTGTTTACACACCTCTTTCAAAAGTTCTGCAAATTTCTCAGAGCTTTATCACCCAGGCGGCAACGGAATTGGGAGTATCAACAGCTGATGCAACAGCTTCAAGACAGATAGAGCTTGCAATTCTCAGCAAGCTTTCTGAGACAAATATGCCTGAATGTCTTGCAAATTACAGTGAAGAAATACTTAAACTTAAGAGTCAGTTTATGCTTTTCGACAAAATTGACCTTACTCTCACTCCGTCAATCAGCGATTTCAGCATTTTATGGCTGATTCCGTTTATAACGCTTATTATCGGTCTTGTAACAGGATTTATTATGTACGCAAGGCAGAAAAAGACAAACCCGGAAATGGCAAGCAACCCATCAATGGGCTGCATGACATTCATGTCACCTCTTATGTCAGTAGTGTTTACATTCATGTTCCCTGCCGGCGTTGGTGTTTATTGGATTCTTTCCAGTTTGTTCTCACTTGTTCAGACAGTCATTCTCAATCTGGTATACTCCCCTGAAAAGGTTGTTGCCGATTCCATGATTGATGAAACGGTTGAGCGTCGTTCAAGAGAAGCATATGTAAAAAAAATAAAAGATTTTTCAGACAAAAATTAAAATCAAAAGGTGAATAAAATGATAAAATACGCTATCGCGTCGGCAGCCACACTTGATGAAGCTATAGCAAAAGCTAAAGCAGAGCTTAACGCTCCCGATTATGCTGATGTCAAATATGATGTACTCCAGAGTGCACAGAAAAAGGTTTTCGGTCTTTTTGGCGGTAAAGATGCAAAAGTAAAAGCATACTACGAGGCAAAGGAAGAAACAAAGGCAGAAACACCTGCTCCCAAAGCCCCTGTACAGAATGTTGAAAAAATCGAAAAGAAAAAAGAAAAAGCAACAATGAGTGCAGAAGATGATGCTGCTATCAAAAAATATATCGAAACAATCATTAAAGGTATGGGTGTTGAGGACATTACGATTACTGCCACAGAAGAAGATGATGAAACTGTTTATGAGCTTACAACAAGCGAAAATCACGGTGCAATCATCGGCAGACACGGTGAAACTCTTGATGCCGTTCAGTATCTTGTAAGACTTTTTGCAAACAAGAACACAAAGGGAAACAAAAAGGTTTCTATCAATATCGGCGATTACAGAGAAAAAAGAGCCGAAAGCCTTAAAGAATTTGCAGCTCGTTCAGCATCACAGGTTCGCAAGTACGGCAGAAATGTTAAACTTGACCCCATGAATCCCTATGAAAGAAGAATCATTCACACTGCTATTCAGGCTATTGAGGGTGTTACATCTTTCTCAGTAGGTTCAGATTCCGAGAGAAGAGTTGTTATTGCTCTTGAAGAAGGCGTACAGCCCACTCACGGTGACAGACGCAGAGGCGGTTACAACAGAGGCGGCAAAGGTAAAGGCGGCTATAACAAGGGCGGCAGAAACAATGCCTACAAACCCAGCGTTCCCGCAGACAGAGCTCCCAAGAGTGATGTTGCAGGTTCTTCAAGATACGGCAAAATCGAAGTTAAAAAGCACGACTTAACAGATTAATAATACGATGATAGGGAGACGTTTCGAAAAGAAGCTGTCTCCTTTTCTTTTATATAAAACAAAAGCGGCACACTCCTTACGGAGCATGCCACTATAATTAGCTATTCAATTAATTATTTCTACCAAAAAAGAAGAAACCGTACAAAGCTATAACAAAACCTGCAAGCAACAATACCGTTGAGGCTATGGCAAAAAATAATATTTCAGAAAACAGCGGAAACACAGCGATGCCGCACAGCATTAAAAACATTCCGAATAATATAGTTGTTATTTTATCCATTATAATTCACCGTAACAGGTCTAGCAATGTATTTTGTGATAGTTGTCAAAGTTCCTGAAAAAGATAGTAAACCATCTAAATTATTATAAGTCGTTACAACTGAGCCATCATCATTTACAGACTCATCAATTTCAATCAAATCATCAGCTATAGTACTTAGTAAAATAGCATTTATATCCGCTGCAAAAACATTTGGAACGCACAATTGGAGCAAAATAATGATTGCTATTATAACAGATAATCCTTTTATCTTATTTTTTTTCGACATAAAAACACCTCTTTATTTATAATAATATATTAAACAATAATATTCAATTATCAAATATCCACATTGGTCTCACCTTATTTTTACAAATTTTAACAAAATTGTAAATGACACACGATACTTGTATTGATAATATTATACACAATAATGTTTAGTTTTCAAATACTTTTAGCCATTATTTACATTTTATTCATAAATATTGGGTTATATTTATAGAATTTTAATGTTTTTTATAATTTAATTACTTTATCTTAACGTAGTTATGTAAAATGCACCCATAAGGAGGATAATATGATGGATTTAATCAAAGAAAAGGAAGAAAGCAAAAAAAAATATTGCATTATCAGCAATAGTGAGTTTTTTAACAATTCTTACATCGGTAACGCTGATAATTGTGGCAGGGTATCTGCAAATGGAGAATTGGCTTCGTGCTGTTCTTATTGCAATCAGCATCATTACTATGATTGGCGGTATTGCCGTCGCCTGTGTCCTTGATATGAAAGCAGGCACATTTGAATGCAAGTATTGCAAAACTCGGTTTATACTCATAGCCGGTGCGTATATCGCAGGTCCGCACACAATAACAACAAGATATTTAAAATGCCCCGAATGCGGCAAAAAAAGCTATTGCAAACGTAAATTGACACACTGAACAATAATTTAGCTGAGCAGAAATTAAATGATGTGCTATGTAGTGAGCGACGCCCTCGTCGCTCCGTGTGTGCAGCACAATGCCGTGAGGCATTTTATATGAAATTTCTGCGAATCAAACAGTGTTCCACCGTTATTTGCCTTTGGCAAATCGGAGCGACGAGGGCGTCGCTCCCTACGATTATCACTTTGATATTCTGCTAAATTATTGTTTAATCTCTACTACTGTGTATCCTTCACTTTCAATTATTGCTTTGAGTTCGTCATCTGCAACATCTTTTGAGAGTGTTACATAGGCACATTTATCCTCAAGACTGACTGTTGCCTCAACGCCGTCAATGGCATTAAGCACTTTATCAACCCTGCCTGTACAATGATGACACATCATTCCGTCAATGTAAATTGTCTTTTTCATTTTAAAAATCCTTTCTTTTGTTCCCATTTCGGGAACATTTTTTTTAAATTTAAAAAGCCGTAATCTTAATGCGTTGGAAACCACACAGACTGAGCTTAAACTCATGCACGCCGCACCAATCATGGGACTCAATTTAATTCCGAGAGGGATAAACAGCATACCTGCCGCAAGCGGAATACTTAACGCATTGTAAAAGAATGCCCAGAACAGGTTTTGTTTGATGTTTCTGATTACCGCCTTGCTCAGTTTTATTGCACCGACAGCATCATTAAGGTCGCTTTTCATAAGTACAATGTCTGCCGACTCAATAGCAATATCCGTACCTGCTCCGATTGCAATTCCCACATCAGCACGCATAAGTGCGGGAGCATCATTAATTCCGTCACCAATCATCGCAACCGTTCTGTTTTCTTTTTGAAGCTTTCGTATAACTTCTTCCTTGTCTTCAGGTAATACATCGGAAATTACCTTGCTTATTCCTGCTTTTTCGGCTATATGCTTTGCTGTGTTTGAATTGTCACCTGTGAGCATTATAACGTCAATACCCATTTCGCCAAATTGAGATACGGCGTCTGCACTTGTGGATTTAATAGTGTCTGCAACCGCAATAATACCTAAAAATCTGCTGTTTTCGGCAAAATACAACGGTGTTTTACCCTGTGAGGTAAGTAAATCATACTGTTCGTTAACCTGAGAAATGTCAATATTATTTTCCTGCATCATTGTTCGGTTACCTGCAAGAACAACGGAATTTCCAACGGTTACTCTGATACCTCTGCCGCTGATATTTTCAAAATCGGAGCTTGTAAGAGATGAAATATTCTCATTTTCTGCCTTTTTTACAATTGCTTTTGACAGCGGATGCTCCGAGAGCTTTTCAGCTGAATATGCAAGCTGCAACAGCTCATCTGCGTTGCTTTGCGATGACGGAATAATATCCGTTACAGATGGCATACCTTCAGTTACCGTACCTGTTTTATCAAGCACAACGGTGTTGACTTTGTGTGCAGTTTCAAGACTTTCCGCCGAACGGATAAGTATGCCGTTTGATGCTCCTTTGCCTGTTCCAACCATAATTGCGGTAGGTGTTGCAAGCCCTAAAGCACATGGACAGGAGATAACAAGTACCGAAATTGCAAGGTCAAGTGCAAGATTAAAATCATTTTTTATAAACATCCATACAATGAATGTTACAAGTGCAACAGCCATTACGACAGGCACGAATACACCGCTTACTTTGTCCGCAAGCTTTGCAATAGGAGCTTTTGAAGATGCGGCATCCTCCACAAGACGGAGAATTTTCGCAAGTGCCGTGTCATTTCCGATTTTTTCGGCGGTGAATTTAAAATATCCGCTTTTGCAAACAGTTCCGCCCGTTACATTGTTGCCGACTGTTTTATCAACAGGTATACTTTCACCTGTGATTGCCGATTCGTCAACAGTTCCGAAACCCGATATGACCGTGCCGTCAACAGGTATGCTTCTGCCGTTTTTGACAATTATTATATCCCCGATTTTTATTTCATCGGTAGCAATTTCCGTTTCTTTGCCGTTTATTTCAACTGTTGCGGTGTCGGGTGTCAGCTCAACGAGTTTTGATATTGCATCGGATGTCTTTTTCTTTGACCGTGCTTCAAAATATTTTCCTAAGGTTATCAGGGTAAGTATCATTACACCGGATTCAAAATATAAATTGTGCAAATATTCAGCCGCCGTTGATGTGTCCCCTTTGCCTATCGCATTTCCGATTGCAAAAATTGAGTATATACCGTACAGAATTGCCGCAAGAGAGCCTGTTGCAACAAGGGTATCCATATTTGGTGACTTGTGAAACAGAGCTTTAAAGCCGTTTATATAGTATTTTCTGTTAACATATATTATGGGCAGAGTTAAAAGAAACTGAATGAACGAAAACGATACGCCGTTTTGCACTCCCGTGAGAAAAGATGGGAGTGGCAAAGAAAGCATATGTCCCATCGAGATGTACATAAGAGGAATCATGCAGGCAAAAGATACGATTAGTCGAGTTTGCATCTGCTTTAAATCTTCATCTTTTTTTTCTTTTTTCTCCTGCTTTTCACCATGGACTTCAGCACCGTAACCGGCACTTTTTACCGCATTGATTATTTGTGAAGAAGATGTAATGTTTTCATCAAATTCTGCAATCATTGAGTTTGTTAACAGACTTACCTGACAGGAGCTTATGCCATCGAGCTTGTTTACGCTTCGCTCTACCGCCGAACTGCAAGCAGAACAGGACATACCTGTTATATCAAACCGTTGCTTCATAGTACCACCTTATTTTAAATTTTTAATAAGTCGCATTGTTTCAGCTATTATTTCATCATCGTTTCTGCGGATTTTTTCGCTTACGCAGGTTTCCATATGCTCCTGCAAAATGATATAACCTAAATTCTCCAAAGCACTTTCCACAGCAGAAATCTGGGTTAAAATATCACCGCAGTAGCGATTGTCGTCAATCATCTTTTTTATTCCGCCTAATTGACCGATTATTCTGTTAAGCCTGTTTTCAAGAGCTTTTTTGGTTTCATCAGTTCTTGGAGTTTCCTTAAAACAACTGCAATTATTATTTTCACACGAACAGATACCTTTATCCATACTATCACCAATTAAATTGTATACCCTATGGGGGTATTTTGTCAAGATAAGATTTATTTTCGGATTGACTTAATGAGGCAGTTATTTTATAATATAAACAATAATTTAACAAATGGATAATTGAAAGTTGAAAATGGAAAATTGACGAAAGGGTTTTACCCTTTAACCCATTATAATCCAAGCCGCAAGGCGGCTTCCTTAATTTTCAACTTTACATTTTCAATTTTAAATTTATCAATCAACGAGGTGTTTATTATGATTTTACCCGATTACCACAAACATTTAGAAACTCTGCACATCGGCACATTAAAGCCGAGAGCATATTTTATCCCCTTTGCAGACCTTGATTCTGCTTTTGATGATGACAGAAATCAATCCCCATATTTTATGAGCCTTTGCGGTGAGTGGAATTTTAAGTTTTTCAAAAGCTTTGAGGATATTGACCATGAAATCTACGCAACGGATTATGTTGCAGACGACGAAAAAGTAAATGTACCGAGCTGTTTTCAGCTTTATAAAGAGGGAAAATATGATGCACCTCTTTATTCAAACCTTATGTATCCTTTCCCTACAGACCCGCCTCATGTTCCCGATGAAAACCCCTGTGCTGTTTACACAAAGAATATTGATGTAACCGAAGCTATGCTCAAAAGGACAAATATTATTACATTTGAGGGCGTGTCATCCTGTTTTTATCTGTGGATTAACGGCGAATTTGCAGGCTACAGTCAGGTAAGCCATTGTACAAGTGAGTTTGATATTTCTGATAAACTCCATGTGGGTAACAACCGTATTACCGTTCTTGTTGTAAAATGGTGTGACGGTTCATATCTTGAAGATCAGGATTGTTTCAGGCTTTCCGGTATTTTCAGAGAGGTATATATCCTTTCAAGAAACAATACTTACATTAAGGATATTGAAGTAAAGCAGAGCTTTGATGCCGATTATACAAAGGCTGTACTTAGCGTAAAATGTGATATGTCTGCAAAATCTGATGTTACTTACACACTTTTTGCTCCCGACGAAGCACCTATTTCAATGAGCACCTCATCTGACGGCACTTTCAGTATTGAAATTGATGCACCCGAAATGTGGAACGATGAAACGCCTTATCTCTACACGCTTCTTTTTTCTTGCGAGGATGAGATTATTCCCGTTAAGGTTGCTCTTTGCGAAAAGAAAATAGCAAACAAAAAATTCCTTATCAACGGCAAAGCGGTGAAGCTCAGAGGTATCAACCGTCATGATTCATC
>CAZBVV010000036.1:0-15055 GCA_964495345.1 uncultured Eubacteriales bacterium | reverse complement strand
GGACCAACGGGACCCTGAGGACCAACGGGGCCTTGAGGACCGGGTGGGCATTTTGAACAATCACAGTCGCAGGAACACTCATCGGTACAGGAAGATTTTTGATGACAACAGTCACAACTGCTGTTCTCGGTATCACAATTGTTTTCGCTGTAATTTGTGTCATCGTTCTGATGATAGTTATTATTGTTATTATTATAAAATTTCCATCTGAGCAATATTTTCACCTCCCAAAGACATAATATGCTGTTAGGAGATATTGTGCTACCGAGAACTTATATAAGATTGTGTGAGATGTGTGTTTGTGTGTATGGTATATGTACGAAATTAAATAAAAAAGTTCTGAGTAGACTGCGATACTTACTCAACCTGTCGGGTTGAATAAAACATTATTGATTTTTTTCGTGTGTAATGTTATTATTTTATTAGGCATTGATTTGATTCAATGACCAATCATTCTTAAAAAGAGAGAAAAATTATGATTTTATCTGATTTATCCAAGGGTAAAAAAACTCTGTCAGGAATTGTAATTTCAATAACTCTTGTTATTGTTTTGGGAATTACGAATATCGTGCCTTATTTTGCCGTTATACCTGATATGGTTAATGTGGGTATTGATTATTTAAGTCTTGACATAAACCCGGATTTTCCCGATAAAAATGAGCTTAAAGAGGCGTTGTTAAAGGCAGAAGAAAAAAATTCTCATCCTTTCATTCTCGCTGATATAGCTGATTTTGAAAAAGTAAAAGAAGAATACAAATCAAAAAAGTTCACAGTTTATACCGAAAAATTGACAGGCTATGTTCTTTCTAATGCAGATGCACTTCTTGATTTGAGTATTTATCCGACTATGGATTATGTGCTTGATGAAGAGGACAGCATTCTGCCTATATCACGTGAGGTCATTAACCGAATGATTATTTTAGGTTATGCATGGCAGATAACGGGTGATGAAAAATATGCCCAAAGGGCAAAGGCAGAACTTGAAAAGGTGTGCAGCTACGAAGACTGGTGCACGTCCCATTTTCTTGCAACGGCTGAAATGGCATTTGCTGTGTCCATCGGCTACGATTGGTTTTTCGACTACCTCACAGAAGATTTTAAAAATCTTCTTGCAGAAAAAACATGGAGCTATGCTATCAACTCTGCTCTTGATGACAATCATTGGTTCACATGGTCAAAGAACAACTGGAACAGTATCTGCTACAGCGGTATAGGCGTTGCTTGTATGACTTTTTCAAGTTATGATAGGGAAGGGGCTGCGGAATTTCTCTCTATGTGCTATAAAAATATGCCCATAGCCTTTGAAAGTTTTACTCCCGACGGTGTTTATGCAGAGGGACCCGGTTACAGTCAGTCAGGAATGAATGCTATAGTTAATTTTGTGGCAACTTCAAAGAATTTCTTTGGTACGGATTACGGCATGAGTGAAATTGACGGCTTTAAGGAGCTTGGCAAATTTCCGGTATATATCACGACTCCCACAGGTGTATTCAATTTTGGTGACAATAAGGCAAGAATGTGCTTTTCTCCGTCACTTCATTGGTATGCCGATGAGTATGATACACCTTTGCTGTCCTGTTATCAGATGTGGGATGAAACGGGTGAGTTTACGCCGGATCTTTCGGAAAATACGGAAAGAAACGGAAACGGCAAAGATAATGCACTTTCGTTGCTTTGGTATAACAGAGAATATACTGCCGAAAGCTCAGATTTTTCTGATGAACCGCTGAGTCTTTGTCTTCTTTCTGATGCAGGTCAGGAAATGGTGCTTATGAGAAGTGCTTATCTTGATGAAAATGCAACCTTTGCGGGTATCAAGGGTGGCTACAATTTTATAAATCACGGTGATCTTGATATCGGTACCTTTGTGTTTGATTCAATGGGTGTAAGATGGGCTGAGGAATTGGGGCCGGGTTCCTATGATGCACCGGGCTATTTCCTTAACACTCCGACAGGCGGAAGATGGAAAAACTACTCCAAACGTGCCGAAGGACAAAATACTCTTGTTATAAATCCCAATATGACACTCGAAGATCAGTATGTTCTTGCCGAAAGCGAATTTACTCATTTTGAACCTCGTGACGGCGGCGGATTTTGCTCTCTTGATATGACAGATGCATACCGTATGAACGGTGCTGTAAAAGTTGTAAGAGATTTTGAACTTTATGACGGTTATACTTCTCTTAAAATTACCGATAATGTCAGATGTATTGTAAAAAGTGATATTTATTGGTTTATGCATACAAAAGCTGAAATTGATATTTCAGAAGACGGAAAAACGGCGATTCTGACTATTGGTGACAAAAAGATGAAAGCCACTTCACTTGCAGACGGAAACTTTACTGTTATGAAAACGGAACGGTTAAAGGGGACATGGGAATATGACGAAGAATACAGCGACATTCAGAAGCTTACCGTAAAGCTTGAAAATGTCAGAAAAGCAGAGATAATTATAACTCTCGAACCAATCGGATAAAAATTAAAATCACGGCTTATTCATCATGAAAGCCGTGATTCTTTTGCTTTAAAGCAGAAAGATTATATATCTGCCGTGTCATACGGTGAAATCCGTTGTTTTGTGTGTGAATTATTCTGAAATCCAATCAAAGGACTTTCGTCCGCAGACCGAATGCTTACCGTTAAAAACATCAATGTGGAGCTTATCCTCTGCTCCTGTCAGTTCATATATTCTTTTAATGTTTTTGTGTGCGATTTCACTTGCACCTACAGGGAAAAGTTTGTCTTTAATACCGGATTCAATAAAAAGTTCTTTAGGTGCCAAAGCTGATGCGAAGTCGTAAATCTCACCCACATCAAGTATTCCGGGGATATAATTATCAGGACAGTGCCACATCGAAAGTATACTGTCTTTGAAAGTGTTTACATATCCGCAGATAACGGTTTTGTAAATGTTGTCATCAAGAACCGAAGCATAAAGTGCTGTCAGACCGCCGCCGGAAATACCCATAAGAGACACCTTGTTGCTGTCAACCATATCCATACCCCTGAGCGCATTGGCACACGTGAGAGCCTGAGCGATTCTGATACTTGCCGTTGTAAGTCCGTAGGGGAGGAGATGATGTGAAATTTCGTCGCAGGAGCTTATATAAAAAGGCTTCCGTAAATCTGAGGTCAGTCTTGCTTCACCGAAACCGAAAGGCTCGGGAGCGATAACGACACAGCCTCTTTTAACAAGCTCAACAGCAAAATTTTTTTGATAATTATCAATGTATCTGAAGTGCTTTTTCTTTCCTTTTTTCGAAATATTAAGAATCTGCCTTACTCCGTATCCGTGCCCGCAAAGTGCGACTACTCCGTTGGCTTTGTTATTGAGCTTTTTAGGAGTAAGAACATATGCGGCGGTAATAAGTCCGTCACATATTTCAAGTGAATATTTTTGCATGGTGTAATCGGGATAATCAAGTGCATCGGCTGTTTTGATAAGCTTTGCTTTTGTATTAAGGCTGCAGATTTTATCTATGGCGAAAAGAACTCTTGCCTTTTCCTTGATTTCTTTGCCGATTGCAAGGGCTTCATCTTGGGAAAAAGCATTTTTGTAAGGCTCACTTTTGAGTTTTCCGTAAAGACCCGACATAAATTCATCTGCAGAATATAGATTTTTTTTCATAGATTTACCTCGCAAAATCAGAAACTGATTTTTCCGGCTTCAATAACATTTTTGCTGTCTGTTCCGATATAAACCGTGTATGCAGCATCAAGCTCCCACTCTGATGTTGCAGGATTGTAGAATTTAATATCTTCAATATCAGCCGAAATCTCAGTAACAACAGATTCCCCTTTGCTGACGGTAACGCGTTTGAAACCTTTAAGAAGCTTGACAGGTCTGTCAACGGCAGTATTTTCACTTCCGATATAAAGCTGAAGAATCTCATCTCCGTCAAAGTTTCCTTTGTTTTTAAGCTTCAGATTTACAGTAATTTTTTTATCGTCTTTTAAAAGAGATATATCTCCGAACTCAAATTCTGTGTAAGAAAGACCGAAGCCAAAGGGGAAGTGAGGCTCTTTTCCTTCTTTATCGAAGAGTGTGTAGCCGTGATAATATCCGTATTCAATATCCTTGTTTTTTGCTCCGAGGTGAAGGAAGTCCGGATAGTCTTCTGCATTTTCAGCTACGGTAAACGGGAGCTTGCCTGCAGGAGTGACATCACCGCTGAGAATGTCCGCAAGAGCATTACCGCCTTCAAGTCCGCTGTAAAATGACATAAGAACAGCATCTGCACAGTCAATCCAGTCCTTTATTATGTAAGCACTTCCGCCCATAATGTTGACCACAAGCTTTTTGCCCAGTTTGGAAAGCCCCTTGATGAGTTGTACATCCTCTTCGGGAATGTGAAGGTCAGCTCTGTCACCGCCCGAGCCTTTCGGTTTTTTCTTGATATTACCTAAGTTAACCAGGAATTCACCCTCCTGAAGCCAGTCACTTCCTACACACACCAGAATATAGTCGCAGTCTGCGGAAGCTTTGATGGCGTCCGAAACGTTACAACCGTTATAAAAAGAAACATTTTCTGTGCCGAAACGGTTGCACAAACCTTCGTAAGGTGTTATGGCATACGGACTGAAAACATTACTGCTGCCGTGATCTCCCGTGTTCCTTTTATTTGCATATCTGCCTACTACTGCAATCTTTTTATCTGCCGTGACGGGCAGTGTTTTACCTTCGTTTTTGAGAAGCACAATACCCTTTGTTGCTGTTTCTCTGGCAAGTGCAATATGCTCCTTGGAAAGGATAACTGATTCAGGGTGTTTTTTGTGTTTGGGCAAGGTGGAAATGAGTGCACGCAGAATTCTTGCGGCGGCGGTATCTATATCCTTTTCGGTGATGTCGCCTTTTTTCAGGCTGTAGCCGAGAGTTGCATAGCGGAAAATGTAGGGCATTTCCATATCCATGCCTGCTTTAAGACTTTTGACGCCATCGTAAATGCCGTAGAAGAAGTCGGACAATGCAAAACCGTCAAATCCCCACTGATCTCTGAGAATATCTGTAAGGAGCTCTTTGTTTTCACAGGCATAAGTGCCGTTTACTTTGTTATAAGCACCCATAACAGACATGGCACCTGCATCAATACATTTTTTAAAGTGAGGCAGATATACCTCGTGAAGTGTTCTTTTATCCGCAGTTGCATTTGCACTGAAACGAAGATCCTCTATACTGTTGAGAGCATAATGCTTCGGGCAGGCGATTATGCCGTTGTCTTGCATCGCTTTTGTGAGTGCCGCACCCATTCTGCCGAGAAGATAAGGGTCTTCACCGTAGGTCTCCTGAGCTCTGCCCCACATAGGATTTCTAAGAAGATTTATACATACCCCCGCAAAAAGATTTGCATTAAGAGCTGATGCTTCCTTTGCAAAAACTTCACCTATACGGTATTCCAGTTCATCATCGAAGGCAGCACCTCGAAGCATAGAAACGGGAAAACAGGTACATTTTTTCATAACGATGCCACGGGGACCGTCCGTGAACATTACCGGAGGTATGCCGAGTCTTTTGCAACCGCCTGCAGGATAGGCTTCACCGTTATAGAATCTGCCTTTTGTAAGGAAATTTTTTATAGTTACTCCCATAGCGTGTCCCTGAAGCATGCGGATTTTTTCTTTTACGGTCATTTCTTTCAGGAGTAAATCGGCAACTTCCCGGAGTTTTTCTTTTGTGGGTTCAGCCTTGTAAAGTTGGATTGCTTTGTCAAAATTCATCATATTCTATACTCCTTATGCCATAGTTGAAAGCATTTCTTTCGTAACTTCAAATCTTGTTTCTTTGCCAGTAATGTATCGGTCAAGCTCCTCAATCATATAGTAAGCCATTCTATGAGTTTCATTACCCATGCTGCCTGCTATATGGGGAGTGATTATGGCATTGGGACACCAGAATAACGGGCTTATGAACGGCATGGTCTCATTTTTTAAAACGTCTGCAACCGCAGTTCTTGACGGATGCAGAATAAGATTTTTTGCAAGAGCCCATTCGTTGACCTGGTCACCTCTGCCGGTGTTTATAAATGTTGAATATTTCTGCATAAGTCTGAAATGTTTATCGGTAAAGATATTTTTCAGTTCTTTTTTGTTGGCAAGATGATTGCTTATAACGAGACATTCTTTAAAAATTGTTTCAAGGTCAGTCAGTTGGACACCCAACTGCTCAGCCTTTTCTTTACTGCAGAAAGGATCATATGCCAAAACCTCAATGTCATAGTCTTGGAGCTTTTTCGCAACACCGGAGCCAATCGCACCCAGTCCGATAAGACCTGCTTTTATACCGAAATTTCCTTTACTTTTCTGTGTGTGTAAAAAGGATAAAGGGAGAGCAAGACGGTAACGCTTTGCTCCCTGATAAAAACCCTTTGATGCAAGAATGATTTGAGATACCGTGTATTCGATTACGGGCACGGCGTTAGCGGCGAATGCACTGAAAACTTTTACGGAGCAGTTAAGAAACGGCTTTGCAAAATACTGTACCGTACCTGCGGCATAGAATACACATTTCAGATTTGGCATATATTCTTTAATTTCTTCTTCACTAAGTGCTAACATTCCCCATGTAGAAAAAGCCACATCGCAACCGGTAAGAAAGGTTTTGTGCTTTTCAATGTTTTTTCTGTTGATGAGCTCAGATGAAACTTCGCCGTACTCTTTAAGTTTAATCATTACATCTTCAGAAAAAACAAGATTGAACTTTGACTTGTCAGCACCAAGTAATGCGATCTTCATTATTTTCACCTCAATAACTTTTCAGCTTTTCAATATCTTTATAAAATGCATTTTCACTGTCACGGGAAACAAATTCAACCATAACAATACCGCCGAAATTCTTTTTTTTCAACTTTTTAAGCAACGTGTCAAGATAATATTTATCTTTTTTTCTGAACATTTGCTCTCTTTTCAGGTCACGGTAGGAAATGTGCACATTTTCCGTAAAGTCAAAGGTTCTGTCAATTCTGTCAAGGTCATATTCCATACGGAAATATCTTGACTGAAAATAAGTTCTGAAATTGTCCCTTTGCAATTCCTTTTTGAATCTTAAAATGGCATCGGTATTATTGTTATAAGTGTTATCGTGACATTCGGGACAAACAAGAAGTCCGTAAGAAGCGGCAATATCGCACATCATTTTTGTATTTTCAAGCAGAGTAAGATATTCACTGCTGTCTGTTTTTTCACTGTCTTTTTTGCCAAGCCATATTCTTACGGAAGAAGCATCCATTTTTTTTGCAATTTCACAGATATTGCACCATTTTTCTTCGTCGTAATCTGCACTGTTGAAATAGCTTCCGTAGGAGCTGATTTTTATATTTTCTTTATCGCAAAGCATTTTTACTATTGCTGCATCTTCAAAACTTCTTACATGAACGTCTCCGCCCCATTCTATAAAACCGATGCCGGATTTTTTTGCAATTTCAATAATTTCTTCAGCACTCTTTTTTCTGAATGTGACGCTGCAAAGACCGAGTTTAAAGCTGTTCATTTTGCACCTCCGAAAGAGTTTCGTCCGTTTTCAGTTCTTTTTCTTTTCTGTACTGCTGAAGTTTTTTGTCCATTTCGTTTTCGTCAAAATTAAAGAACATCATGGGAACAGCCTGCAATATAAGTCCGATAGCACCCATAGCGGTCAACATAAAGAATATGCCGTTAAGAAGTGAAGTGTAGTTTACGCCGTCGATGATACTTGGCTGAATGGTGGATGTAATAAGAGGTTTTGTTACATTTTCAGTAAGGATTTCCATTTTTTCTGCATTGTAACCGAGAATGTCAATAATCTGAAGCACAACTACATTAAAAATTGCTACTGCAACCTTGTAAAGCAGTCCCTTGAAGGAATAAACCGTTGCTTCAAGACGCTCGCCCTTTTCCATTTCAACGCTGTCGGTAACATCGGCAATTATGGAAACAATAAGCACCGTACTCATACCTACGGGGAAATTGGTGAAAAAGCGGAGAACGGCATAAAGAATAAATCCGGGGATTGTGTTATAAGGCACAACATAAATGCCGATTATGTACACAATGATATTTGCTGCTGCACCGAGGAATGACATCCATATCCAGAGCTGTTTTTTTGACATTTTTTTAAGAAGCGGAGGAACAAGAAGCATAGAGAGCATATAGGATGCACCACTCATGACCGAAAGAAGCGTGGGAAGAATAGCAACAGCATCTATGTTCGGATTTTTGCCGACGATGCTTTCAATAAAGAGATTAATCTTGTCCATAGGCAAAATACCTATGCAGTTCCATCTTGCAAAGTATGAAAGGAAGATTGCACCGATATTGATTATACCGTTGAAGAATGCGGCAAGAAGCAGCATGACAATTCGCTTATCTTTAAGCATAACCTTGATGTTCTTTGAAGACTTTTCTTTTTTCGGCGGAATATAAATTTTTTCCTTTATACCGAAGAATGAGCCAATCATAATTGCCGCACCGAAAACGGCAAAAATAAGAGCCGACCGGAAATATCCCATATCGGTCATATCTTTTTGACCGTTACCAAGAAGACCTGCCATAGTCCAGATAAGCACCGAGGGAAGAATTGTTCCCAAGGAGCCTACGGTGTTTGAAATTGAAACCGCTTTTACTCTGATGTCTTTCTGCGGAAAAACGAGGGGAGTAAGGCTGTTTTTTGGAATTTCAATGGCAGTATATGCAGTAATGTAAAGCATGTAAATGATAAGCATATACACAAAGTTACCTGCATTACCCAAGTTTGTACCGTCTTTGGTGATTATGTTCCAGCTTTCGGGGAATCTGACGGGTAAAAACAGAAGTGCCGTGGTAATGGCAAAGAATGCGGGAATCCACAGAAGATAAGGTCTGCACTTACCCCATTTTGTTCTTGTGCGTTCAACAATCTGACCCATAATCGGATCGTTGATCGCATCCCAGACCTTTGTTCCCAAAAGCACAATGGAAACAAGTCCCATGCTTAATTTGAGTACATCTGTCATATAAAAGTTGATTACTGTATAAACGGTACAGTCAATAAAGAAAAATCCCAGGGGTAAAAGGGAAAATGCAAGAATTTCTTTATTTGTTGCTTTTTTTATGTCGATTCTTCTGTTTCCGGTCATAATATGTCTCCTTCATTTATTTTGCTTAAGTAATGCTCAAAGGGTTTATTTGCACAGGGAACGGGCAAAACTTTTACAAATTCGATTTTACCGTTTTTGGTAACGGAGAGATAATCTCTGTAATAAATGTTCTCGTGCACTGTTTTGCCGTCCTTTATAAAAATTGCACCGCCTCGGCTACCTGTTTGCGGATTTTCTGAAACTATAGCTTCCAGAAGTGCTTTCATGCTTATGAGCATATCTCTGTCCAGGTAGTAATCGGAAAGACTCCGATGTCTTTCCGGGTAAGAATCAAGCGTCGAGTTTATCTCTCCGAGAAGTGTAACGCAGCCCTCAAAGTCTCTTTTGAAAGAAGCAACCTGACTCATTTTCTTTTTGAAAAAGGAATAATCTACAGTTGTATCTTTTGTGAAATTCTTTGTGCAGTCAGCTTCATCATGCTGAAAATCTAAGCATTCCGTTTTTTTGTTGCTGATATGCTTTGCTGCCATAAGACCGCCTACCTGAGTATCATTGAGTGCTGAGCCTCCCGGTCGTGAAAGACCGAATGTGCCTGCCGCTTCACCGATAACGTAAAGTCCTTTTATATCTGTTTCAAAGTTGTTATCAGTATAAACACCGCCGTTGTTATGCTGGGCACAGACAGCAATACGAAGTAAACTCTTATGTAAATCTATTCCCCGGCGAAGATAAACGTCTATGGCTTTACTGTTAAGTTTTTTAAGTCTTTCTATGGGAGTATCAGCAGAACAGCCCGTGTCAGATATGTATGTTCTTGCTTCATCTGAAAGCTTATCGAAACGGAAGTTTTCGGGATTTTTTCTGTAGTCAAGAAAAACTTTTCTGCCTTTTAGCATTTCTGCGTGTACAGCGAGGTCAATTTGTGAGCTTTTATCTGTTCTTTCAAAGGAAAATGGCCATTGATAGCCTTTAAGAAAAACATAACTGTAAGCTTCGTGCAGGTCTGAAAAATAATCCTTAAAAAATTCTCTTTCTTCACCATTTTTATCTATACTTACAAAACGGGGAATTACCTGCATAAAGCTGCCCGATACATTCCAGCGGAAATCTACAGAAGCCATCCCGTACTGCCATTGGGTGAAGTTACACATTCGTACACCGGCGTCAATAAGCACACCCGTCATGCCGTGCTGGGATAGGGGATAAACGCTGTCTTCATAAATGCAGGCAGGAGCACCGGTGGCACAGATTACGTTTTGAGCATAAATATTTTCTTCTTTTTCACTTTTTAAATCGAGAATACGGACACCGTAAACCCTTTTTCCGTCGGTGAGAATTTTTATAATCAGCTTATTGTCAAGAACAGGGGTTTTGTTCTTTTCAATAACAATGCTTTCAAGCTTTTGAGTTATTGCTTTTGATGTAAGAGGTCCTACAGAGGTTGCCCTGACTGTGTTATCGTGGTCGGTTTTATAACCGGGATAACCGCCGAAATTGTCCGTAGGGAATTTAACACCGTAATCACAAAGGCGAAGAAAACATTTCTGACTGTTTATCGCCTCAAGATACATTTTTTCACCGTCACATGAACCGCCCGAAAACATATCCGAAGCCATTTTATACGGGCTGTCGGGAGTGAAGCCATCCATTGAAAGCTTATAGTAGGTCTGTTTGTCGCTTCCTGTGTTTCTGGATGTGCCCGAAAGACGGTTTTCAGTAACAATGACAATATCTTTTATGTCTTCCTTGTAAAGCCAGTCAGCAGCACTGTAAGCCGCCGCACCGCTTCCGATGATAAGGCATTTATATATCTTTCTCATAATCGCCTCACATTAAATCCGCCATCGCAGTCGATTACCGTGCCTGTGCAGAAATCAAAATTTCCCTGTGCAACTGAAACAACACATTTTGCAACATCGTCAGGCTTTCCCATTCTTTTTATCGGAGTTATACCCTCCGCAATAAGTTTATCATATTTTTCTTTGACTTTTGAAGTCATTTCTGTTTCAATTATACCGGGTCTTATCTCAATTACACTCACACCGTATTCAGCAAGTCTTGCGGCAAAAAGCTTGGTTATCATTGATATTCCCGCCTTTGAAATGCAGTATTCACCTCTGTTTACCGAAGCTGTGTAAGCTGACATTGAGGATATATTAACAATTCTGGAATTTTCGTTTTTGATAAGTAAAGGTGTAAACTCCTGCGTAATAAAGAATGTTCCTTTTAAGTTTATATCCGTAAGAAAATCAAAGTCTTCGGGAGTAATTTCAAGAATATCTTTTCTTTCTCTCGGTGCAACACCTGCATTGTTTATAAGCAGGTCGATTTTTCCGAATGTTTTTTCCGTATAGGCAACAAGATTCTTTCGGTCTTCTTCCGAAGAGATGTCGCAGGGTACAAAAAAGACCTTATCCGGATATATTTTTTCTGCTTCTTCTATATCAATGCTTTTATTTCTTGCTGTTACAATAACACTGTAATTTATTTTCAGAAGCTCATGGACGATAGCTTTACCAATGCCTCTGCTGCCTCCCGTTACAACTGCAACCATATCTTTCTCTCCTTACTTTTTTAGAACAAACTTGTTATAATAGGGCATATACACTTCGCTGTCCCTGATAACACAGCCTGAAACGGTACCTGCTCTCATAAGCTCTGAGCATTTACTGCATTTAATGCAGACCTTGTTTTTGTCAAGAGTACCTGTTTCCTGATAATCTTTATAAAATGAGGGATATGCAAAAGTCATTCTGCCGAAGCCTGCAAAAGTGCCGATACCCTCTGTAAGAAGGTTTCGGGCATACTGAATTGAGTTTTCACCCTCAAAGCTCAGGGCTGAAACTACGAATTTCATGTCGGGGAATGCTGATGTGATTTCCTTTGTAACATCGTAAATACGCTTCATTCCTGTTTTTCCGTCTTCGGGAGATTTTAGCGAATACGGACGGTTGATATGAGGTATCAGATAGGGATTACCGATGGTGAGATTAACGAGCTCAATACCTTTCTTGCGTAGTTTTTTAATAATCTGTTTTGTTTGAGTAAGGTCAATTTCATTTTTCTCATTCACACCGAAGCCGTAGCCGTAAGGGAAACAGTCACAGGTGTTGAGTCTTGTGGTGACAAACGCTTTTGCACCCACGGCATTTTTTATCGCATCAATACAGCTGAAATAAAGTCTTGTTCTGTTTTCAAGGTTGCCGCCGTAGCTTCCCTCACGCTCAAAAGCACTTAAAAGCTCATTGAAAAGATAACCGTGACAGCATTTTACATCTACACCGTCAAAGCCTGCTTTAATAGCCAGCTTTGCGGCTTTTGAATACATTTCGGGAATGGTTGCAAGATATTCGTCGGTTGCTACAGTAAACGGTTGGTTTTCCTTGCCTTTTTCCCAGTGCTCGTTTCTGTATGCAACAATCGGTTCCGGAGTACCGTTCGGCTTGCTGTATCGTCCGCTGTGAGTGAGCTGAACAATTATAACAGGCTCAAAACCGTGAAATTCAAGAGATTTTGCTTTAATATCAGCAACGACAGATTTGAAACTTTCAACTGTGTTTTCATTTATGTAAAGCTGACGGGGATTTGCTCTTCCTTCATTACAAACGGCAGTAGCTTCAAACCATATTATACCGGGAGCACCTTCGACAAAACGCAGATATCTGCGGAAAGTGAGTTCACCGATGGCACCGTCTGTTGTTCCGTCACAGCCTTCCATTGGCTGAAAAAGTATTCTGTTTGCCACAGTTTTTCCGTAAATATCTACAGGCATATCAAGTATGGATTTCATTTTTTTTCTCCCTTTTTTCTTTCTCTCTTTAATTTACCATTTTACTAATATAAAAGCAAGGAATTTTGAAAAATGATGTTATTACAGAAATTAAACTCAATTTTCAAATCTACACATAAACTTAATTTTTAAATCGTACAATATATTGACAATCTGTTTGTTTTTATGATATATTGAAAAGAAAATAAAATAAAAGGGTGCTATGATGAAAACTAAATTTAAAAAAATAATGTGCTGTGTACTTTTGTCAATTGTAGTGTTCTGTGCAATCACAGTATTTGCTGCGACTGCAACGGTTGACGATAATCGTGATGTAGAGGCTGCGACTCTCGGTTTATGTAATGTTTCAGGATGCAATACGGAGGAAGAGCATCAGCATGGCAACGAGCATTACTCCGGACATTCGTTAACTGACGGACATGATTATCATTCAGTATGTAATGTTGACGGATGCACAGAGATAACAGAGCATGAGCATCAATCTTCCGCAAGTAACAGTAATGGTACTGTTCTCGGTTTATGTAATGTTGCAGGATGCAATACGGAAGAAGAGCATCAGCATGGCAACGAGCATTACTCCGGACATTCGGTAAATGACGGACATGATTATCATTCAGTATGTAATGTTGACGGATGCACACAGATAACGGAGCATGAGCATCAATCTTCCGCAAGTAACAGTAATGGTACTGTTATCGGTTTATGTAATGTTGCAGGATGTAATACGGAGGAAGAGCATCAGCATGGCAACGAGCATTACTCCGGACATTCGGTAAATGACGGACATAATTATCATTCAGTATGTAATGTTGACGGATGCACAGAGATAACGGAGCATGAGCATCAATCTGCCGCAAGTAGTAATGGAAACACACATCACGATTCTGATCATAATCGAGGAGAACACCATTAATCCATATAAATATGACAGTAATAAAGTTCCGTTGTGGGAATTTAATAATAAAACAACAATCTCCGAGTAGCTTATCACTACTTGGAGATATTTCTGTTTACGCCGCCTTATCTAATCACACCATAAACATCTGAAAAACAATTGTAGGGTGCGTTTTTTTTGTGTATTGGGATAGCGTTTATGGTTTCAAGAATTTGATTCTAACCGATTCCACCGGCGGACACTAAGTAATTATTTTGTTGCCTGCTTTTGTTGTTTTTATTAAGGTAATACTTTAGATTTGTTGAAATGTTCATATATTTATGATATAATCATCTCGAAAAATCAGAATTTGCAGAGGTCATACAAATGGAAATAAAAGATTTATTAAAAAAAACTTTACCGCAAATACCACCTGAAATTGCAGATGCATTAATTAAAAATGAGATAACCGGAACACCTTTTGAGCAAAAAAACGATATTTTATCCGATAATAATTTACAAGCAGAGGTTGGATATACAAAAATGGACGATGGCACCTATATGGTATCAATGATATGTCCGATGTCTGATATTACTGCTGAAATGATTGAATGGTGGTTTTGGTGGCATGCACAAGACAGTCTTCGTTATCAGGTGTGGTTTCCCACGGAGCATATAAGCATTAAGTATCATAAAAAAGATAAAGACTATTTTGAACAACCTTCATTACCTGACTTTAAGCCAAATTCCCAACTTCCTGTGGAGCGAATCGGTGGAATGAAAATGCCTTTACGGATTGACTTTGTCACACCTGAAGAATTTGGATTTTCAAGACAGATAATGAAAGAAAACAATATCACGAAGATTGTTTGCGGTCATGTAAGTTCATTTAACGGACTTGTTAAACATACAGAAATGGCACATATTTTCAAAGAGACGGAAGATGGGTTGTTTATGATAAGTAGATTTTGGCTTGGAAAAACTATGAAAAATCCATTATTGCGAAAGCTGATAATAACAAATAAGATGGCAAAAGGGATGGCGGAGCATTGTTGTGTGGAGTACAGAAATCTGCATGAAATTCTTCCGATTTTGTATTATGCGAAATAGGTAAATTCCGGTTTGCCGAACAATATAAAACCGAGCAGAGCATCAAAACTCTACTCGGTTTTCTCCATTTATGCTGCTTTATTCAATCCTATTATATACCTTAAAAATATTTGCCAGGCAATAAAAAAGTGCCGTTTCGCAAGGAGATGAACGATAACGGCAAGTTCGATTTCTTCGACTTTAATGAAATTTTATCACAATATAAGCACTTTGTCAATGACAAAAAGTAAATTT
>CAZBVV010000035.1:0-15165 GCA_964495345.1 uncultured Eubacteriales bacterium | reverse complement strand
GTACCCCAATATCTGTTACGGCTGATGCCCCAATCCTGTACGTTTTCAAGCCAGTCACCGAATCTGCCCTTACCGATGCTTTCGGGAATCCAGTTGATTGTATTGTTGTTTCTGATAAGGTCGTCCTTAACCTGAGTCATCTTTATAAACCATGACTCTCTTGCATAATAGATAAGCGGAGTGTCACATCTCCAACAATGAGGATATTCATGCTCAAACTTGGGAGCATCGAAAAGAAGTCCTGCTTTTTCAAGGTCAACGAGAACCATAGGATCTGCTTTTTTTACAAATACGCCGGCGTAAGGTGTTTCTTCCGTAAGATTACCCTTACCGTCAACAAGCTGAACGAAAGGAAGGTCATACTTTCTGCCTACTCTTGCGTCATCCTCACCGAATGCAGGAGCACAGTGAACGATACCTGTACCGTCTGTCATGGTAACATAGTTATCGCACATTACGAAGAATGCCTTTTTATTCTGTTTTTCACAGATAGGCTTTACAAAATCAAAAAGAGGCTCATACTCTTTATATTCAAGAGCCTGACCGGGGAATGAATCAAGAACTTCATAAGCGGGAGCATCCTCTGTTACAAGCTTACCTAAAACTTTATCAAGAAGTGCCTCTGCCATATAATAAGTATTGCCGTCAGCTGCTTTTACCTTACAGTAAGTGTCTGTGGGGTTAACACAGAGTGCAACGTTTGACGGAAGTGTCCAGGGAGTAGTTGTCCAAGCAAGGAAATATGCATCCTCACCTGTCACCTTAAAACGAACTACCGCTGAACGTTCTTTTACAAGCTTATAGCCCTGTGCAACCTCGTGAGAAGAAAGAGGTGTGCCGCAACGGGGACAATAAGGAACGATTTTAAAGCCTTTATACAAAAGCTTTTTATCGTAAATCTGCTTTAATGCCCACCATTCGGATTCAATAAAATCGTTATGATAGGTTACGTAAGGGTCATCCATATCTGCCCAGAAACCTACTGTACGTGAAAAATCTTCCCACATACCTTTGTATTTCCAAACACTTTCTTTACAATGACCGATAAAAGGTTCAAGACCGTATTCTTCAATCTGCTCTTTGCCGTCAAGACCTAAAAGCTTTTCAACTTCAAGTTCAACGGGCAGACCGTGAGTATCCCAGCCTGCTTTACGGGGAACCATACAGCCTTTCATTGTGCGGTATCTGGGAATCATATCCTTGATAACACGGGTAAGAACATGACCGATATGGGGTTTGCCGTTAGCCGTGGGAGGGCCGTCATAGAATACATAGGGTGTACCCTTAGCTTTTTGCTCAATACTTTTTTCAAAGATTTTTTCGTCACGCCAAAGTTTTTCGATTTTCTTTTCCTGTTCGACGAAATTCACATTTGGTGAAATAGGCTCGTACATTGACACATTTCTCCTTTAAAATAAATTAAGGCCCTTGCCCTGTAAAACAGGACAAAGACCGACTCTTTGCTTAAACCACCTGATTTTACAACATACTATCATATGCGACCCTGTTAACGGCAGGCAACCGGAGAAACCTAATTTTGCAAGCAATTTCAGCCCTCTGCTCCGGAGTGATTTTCATTTCTCAACATCATGCCGACCTTACACCACCGTCGGCTCGCTGAAAATGAGTAAAAAGAAACTACTCTCTCCATCACAGCATTTTACTATTGTATAAATATTATCACAGATTAAAAATAAAATCAAGAGTAATTTAAGATAAATTATTATTCATAATATATCTCTTAACTAATTCAAAAAACTCATCGCTGTTAAAAACTTTTATAAATTTCTCGTCAAGCTGAGCCACTCTATTATTATCAAGCGACACGTTTTCATTGTTTTCATCATACATTGAATACATCTGCGAAACGGTAGAGTAAATTTTATCGTAGCCTATACTTTTAAGACCTTCAAGTAAGACTGACGGCAAAGGTTCTCCGTTGTTTTTAAAAAAGTAAGAAAGTGATTTTTCGCAATCCTCACTGAAATAGTAAAGTGCGTACACTTCCCTTTTCCATTGCTCGGCATTCTTATATTCCTCATCGGGATTGTCGGATTTTTCAAGTTTGTACTGCAAAACGGCAGTCACGCCCTCTGCAAGCTCCGATGCTTCTGCCGATTCCATAACAGATGCATCACACTGAGAATACTTATTAACAAGATATTTAAACCGCTCTGCAAATTCACGCTGTTGTTCAATTCTTTCGCTGCGTTTTTTCATCGCTCCCGATGCTTTTATCATTACGACAACAAGTGCTATCACAAGTATAGCCAAAACAACCCACAAATACCAGAACTGTATAATTGATTCAATCATTTACTTTCCTCCGTCAAAGCTTTATATATTTCACCTTTTTTAATTCCTGTTTCCTTGGCGGCTCTTTTTGCCGCTTCACTTAAAGACATTCCCTCACTTAAAAACCTTTTTGCAAGAGTAATACCGTCTGTTTCATCAAATACAATATCCTGCACCTTTTTACCCTCAATTATAACCACAAATTCACCTTTCGGCGGTGTCTGAGAATATTTTTCAACAGCTTCTGCGAGAGTTGTAAGCTCCACATTCTCGTGTATTTTAGTAAGTTCTTTGATAAGTGCGATTTTTCTGTCACCTAAATATTCAAGAAAATCTTTAAGCGTTGCAGGGAGCTTATGGGGAGCTTCGTAGAATATCATGGTGCGTTTTTCATTTACGATATCCGAAAGATGCTCTCTCCTTTTAGGCTTATTCATGGATAAAAAGCCCTCAAAGGTAAATCGTGACACATCCATACCGCTGATAGCGGCGGCGGTGATTATTGCTGAGGGACCTGGTACGGACACAACCTCTATATTATGCTCGTGGCACAAAGCAACAAGGTCAATTCCCGGGTCGGAAATAGCCGGCATACCGGCATCTGTTACCAACGCACAATTCTGCCCGTCAAGGATTCTTGCAATTATATGCTCACTTTTTGATGCCTTGTTATGCTCATAATAGCTGACCATAGGCTTTTTTATTTCAAAATGATTAAGGAGCTTTATTGTAACTCTTGTGTCCTCTGCGGCGATAAAATCCACTTCAGACAACGTCTGTACTGCTCTTGGGGAAAAATCACCCAGATTGCCTATGGGAGTTCCTACTACATACAATTTACCGCTCATTCTACAACAACTTTCCTTTTACCGTTTTTGTTCCCTGATTCTACATATATAATCAATATTTACAGCCTGAATATTCCCGTCCTTACCTTCAAGTTCAACCCAGCCCTCTGCAACCGATTTTACAACACCGTCTGCTGTGCCGCCTGCACCTAAATTAATTAAGCAATCCTTACCGATAAACTTTTCTATCATATGGGGCATAAATTTAACTCTCCTTTTTCTTTTAATGCGTAAAATATTAAAAAGTGTAATTTTCCGTTTGTACAAATACAGAATTATAAATAACAATACCAACAAACATATATAGCTTGAGTTCATATTATCACTCTTTCCTGTATGTGCCGAGAATTTTTATCATTTCGGCTGAAAGTTCACCGGCTGAATTTTCAATATGTAATTCGGGTTCTACAACTAAACCCGGATTTCTGCCCAATTTACCCTCAACGAGCACAAGCCATGGTGAGAGACCGTCACGCTGAGAAACAAAACGCAGTCTTTTTGGCTCAATTTTGAATTTCTGCATAGCTCCCGTCAGTTCAAAAAGCCTTTCGGGACGCAGACACATACAAAGTCTGCCGCCGAATTTAAGCATTTTTGATGCTGATTGACAAATATCTTCAAGTGTACACATTACTCCGTGACGGGCAATTCTGTCACTCTGAGACTCACTTATAACGCCTGAATTTTCCTTTGTGTATGGGGGATTCATGGTAATCAAATCGAATTTACCTTTTGGAATATCCTTTGGAATTTCCCTTAAATCGCAATTAAAAGGTTGGATTTTATCTATTGAATTGAGTTCTATAGAACGGACAATTTGATTATATCCTTTTTCCTGAATTTCAAAGGAATAAATCTGCTTGCACAGATTTTCACGAATCCAATAAAAAGGAATTATACCGCATCCCGTACCGAAATCGCAGGCAAGGGAATTTTTTAAAGGTGATGCAAAAGATGCCAACAAAAGAGCATCAGTCCCGAAGGTATGTGCCTTCGAGACTATAAGTTGCAGCTTTTCGCCGATATATTCAATATGTTCGCCGTCATTCAATAACATAAAATCACTCTGTATATCAATCAAAATCCTGTAAACTTGCCGAAACTCTTAAAATAATTCTTGCGTCTGCGGCTGTGATAGTATCATCTCCGTTAACATTTGCCGCAACGCTTGCTGATGCACCGAGAGTTTCAATATCTGCTGATGCTCTGAGAGCTTTTCTTGCATCTGCCGCAGTAACTTCACCGTTGCCGTCAATATCACCTTTTACACATACATAATAATTTGTAACTTTACCGTCTGTATCCCTGAAATGAACTCTGTAACCTGTACAGATGATATCCGTTGACTCAATCACATTACCGCCTTTACCGAATACCGTAAACAAATCAAAATTCTTAAAATTATTGCCGAATTTTTTAACAGTCTGGGAATGACCTACGTTGTATATCAGCAAATTGTCGTAATCAACTTGTACGGACGTATCATCCGTGGTTTTTAACATATAATAACCTGCCGACGTATAATTGCTTGAATTCTCAGCAACATAGTCAATTACAGTTATATATTCAGCTAAACAAACCGTACAGGTATATTTAACCTGAGCAGAAACTTCGTCAGCAGAAATTTTTAAAATTTCATAATCGTCTGAGTATGAATGAGCTGTTTTTTCGGTCATAACAGAAACGGAGTTGCAACCGCAAAGATTACAAACCTTGTGTTTAAGCCCCATTTCCGAACAGGTTGCCTCTTTTGTAACCACCCAGTCCTCGCCGTAATCATGAGCGTTGATATCAACGGAAATTTCAGCAACTTCTGTTCTTGCATTACAATGAATGCAATACTTTGACTTTTCACCTGTTGACACACAGGTAGGCTCTGCATCAACAATAAAATCACCGTATTCATGAGCATCCGGCTCGATTTCCACCGGCTGTACATACATAGGGGTGTCACAAACTATACAATGCTTTGAGCTTGACCCCATATTGGTACAGTTGGGGGCAACATCAATAAAAATCTCATCACCCGGAACATGGTTGCCTGTTGCGGGCACAGGTGTTGTTACTGCTACATTATTGCAGTCATCACAATATGTAACAATTTCACCCTCTAAAGCACAAGTGGGAGCTACTGTTATTTTTGATTTTGATGAATCCGATACTGAATGTTTAGTTGTGTCATATGCAATTTCACTGTGATTGAATTGCTCACCGCACAAAGCACATATCTCTGCCTGCTGACCTTTCACAGAGCAGGTAGCTTCAACCAAAATAACATACTGTCCGCTTCCCTCATGCAAATTTTCATCTTCGGGAACGACCTCTTCGTCTACGTGAGCACCGCAACCTTTACACAAATGATATCTGACACCTGACTCAATGCAAGTAGCTTTAGAGGAATACTTCCATTCTGAAGTGTCAACATCAGTATGATTATTCGGGTCTTTTTCGCTGATTATCATATCCTTGTAACGGCAAACGGTACAAGTTCTGTACTTTGTACCCTCTTTTTCACAGTTTGCAACGGTAATTACTTTATAATCACCGTCAAACACATGATTACCGTCACCGCAACTGCCGTATTCAACCAAAGCATCGTCGGTTACGGTTATAACGTCGGCATTATTTCCGGCTAAAACAACGCCTGCCAGCATAATAACTGCCGCAACAAGAAAAATATATAACCTTTTCATCTGTATCAGCCTCCCATAATTATTTCTATTTTATCACGATATTAAATTTAAGTCAACACAAATAAGTGTATTGTATAAATTATAAAAATGTGGTATCATCTTTCAAGGTGATAAAGTATGATAAATATTTTATATGAAGATGAACACATTTGTATTTGCGAAAAAATGCCCGGAATGATTTGTGAGGACAATCAAACTGACGACAGTCTGCCGAAAATACTGAAACAGCAGTTAAACAGCAATATTTATACTCTGCACAGATTGGACAAGCCTGTGGGCGGTGCTGTAATATATGCAAAAACACAACAGGCATCGGCTGTTTTCTCAATGCTGATACATGAAAACCGTATCAAAAAGCAGTATTTAACCGTTCTTGATGCAATTCCCGAAGAAAATTCGGCAACACTTACGGATTATTTGTTCCGTGACAGACAAAAGAATAAAACTTTTATTGTCAAACGAATGAGAAAAGGCGTAAAAGAAGCAAAGCTTGTCTATGAAATTGCGGGCAAAAGTGAAAATCACGCACTTGCACTCGTAACACTCATTACAGGAAGAACACATCAGATAAGAGCCCAATTCAGCTCAAGAAAAACACCCGTAACAGGCGACGGCAAATACGGAAGCCGTGACAACAAATGCGAAACTGCACTGTGGTCACACAAACTTGAGTTTACCCATCCCTTTACAGGTGAAAATATAAGTATATTCAGCCATCCGCCTTATGACAACTATCCGTGGAGTCTGTTTAAAAAATAATGTGGAATTTAAGGTCATTCTGACAACGGGGGCATTTGATTTTTCTTGTGCCTCTGACTTTTTTAAGTCTTAAAAATTCACCGCAATATTTACAGGTTCTGAATCGGTGAGTTTTTATAAAATGAAAACGAAGCTTCATATGTTCAACATAGGGTTTCCATGCAACAAGAATATGCTCAAATCTGTCATTTTCCCTATATCTTTTCTGAAGATTTCTTGACATAACACGATATATAATATAGCAAAGAAAAGCATATTGTAACACAGTTACGATTATATAAGGAATATAAAACGCTCTGAGAAATACTTTCACGGCGGCAATAATACAATAAATAACAAGCAAACCGTAGGTCAGCTTATCAATACCGTTTCTGCCTGCCATAAAAGACCTTATTTTTAACAAAAAATTATTCATTTTATCACTCTTTCTTTAATCTGACATACAATATAATTGACAAACAGTAAAAAAGATACTATAATCTAACTTACTGCAATTAATTTACCGAGGTGTTATATGATATATAATAATATACTTGAAGCTGTGGGCAGTACACCTCTTATAAGACTGTCCAAAATGGTGGATGATGACAGTGCTGAAATCCTTGTAAAATACGAGGGCCTTAATGTTGGCGGCTCAATCAAAACAAGAACAGCATACAACATGATAGAAGTTGCCGAAAAAGAGGGCAAAATCAACAAAGACACAATAATTGTTGAGCCTACAAGCGGTAATCAGGGTATCGGACTTGCTCTCGTTGGTGCTGTAAAAGGCTATCAGACAAAAATTATTATGCCCGATTCTGTCAGCATTGAAAGACGCAAACTCGTTGAGCATTACGGAGCAGAAGTTATCCTTGTACACGATGACGGAAACATCGGCGAATGTATTGAAAAATGTGTTGCCACAGCAAAAGAACTTGCGGCAAAAGACAGCAGAGTTTTTATACCTCAGCAATTTGAAAACGAAGCGAATCCAATGGTACACAGGCATCGCACCGCACTTGAAATACTTGAGCAGGCGGCAGGGCCTATTCACGGTTTTTGCTCCGGCATAGGTACAGGCGGCACAATAACAGGTATTGGCGAAGTATTAAGAGCACAGAACCCCGATATCGAAATATGGGCAGTTGAACCTGAAAACGCCGCAATCCTTGCCGGCGGAAACATCGGCACACACCTGCAAATGGGTATCGGTGACGGATTGATTCCGAAAATTCTCAATACGGACATTTACGATGATGTATGTATTATTTCCGACGAGGAAGCAATCGGAACGGCAAAAGCACTATCCAAAGAAGAAGGTCTGATGTGCGGTATATCAAGCGGAACTAATGTTGCCGCTGCATTAAAATTAGCTAAAAAGCTGGGTAAAGGCAAAACTGTTGTCACCGTACTCCCCGACACGGCAGAACGATATTTCTCCACTCCCCTTTTTGATTAAACATAACCGTTAAATATGAGCCGAAAGCGTAACTGCTGTCGGCTCTGTTTTTGTGTTATCTGCAAAATATTTTATTATGTCACCTCTTGTAACAATGCCGATGAATGAGCCTAAATCATCAACAACAGGTACAAAATTCTGCTTTATGGCAACATTATACATTTCATCCATATTTGCCGTTATTTTAACAGGTTTATATGAATCTGACCTTAAAATTTTTTTTAGCGGGATTTCTTCAATATGCCGTTGGTCCACGTTTTTGCCGTTATCGAAACATGACAGCATATACCAAAGAAAATCACCCTCGCTGACCGTTCCTATATATCTGCCCTCTCTGCTGACAACCGGAATGGCAGAATAACCGTAATAACGCATTTTTTCAAGAGCTTGCCGCAAAGTGAAATCGGAATACAAATAAGCAACCGAAACTTTAGGCTTTAAAAAGAAAGCAATATTCATTAATTTTCATCTCCCATAAGAGATTATACAGGCTCATTATTAAATCAATATTAAAAATCAAGCAATAATTTCAAGATTTGCGGCACATCTCAGAATCAGTCTTGCATCGGCAGACGTAATATTACCGTCTTTGGTAACATCAGCGGCTTTCAAGGCATCCCCCGAAAGTGTTGCAAGCTGTGCAGCGTGTCTTAATACAAGGCGTGCGTCGGCAGATGTAATAACCGTGTTGAAGTCAACATCGCCGTACATCAGACCGTCTGCAATAACAGTTGCAGACTCTTTAACTACCGTACCTTTTGAATCTTTGACATAACAGGTTACAACATATTCACCCGGAGCGTCAAACGACAAAATCACGGAATTTTCCGATGAATATGCCGTTTTTGAAACAACCTCGTTATTTAAGTATGTACAAAATGAAAACTGCAAAGTTCCTGAACCGCCTGATGCATCTACAACCGCCGAAACATCGTCACCGACAGTTACAGCTGTTGCACCGAGTGTAAACGAGTTGATTGTAATAGGACTTACAACATTGATTTTCTCACTTGTTACCGTTTCAGAGGTTGAATAATCATCAAATAGCTGAACGCAAACATAATATTCGCCCTCTTTTTGCGGAGTGTAAGAAAATGATGCAACAGAAGATTCAGATTCATATATACTGTTACCATTAAAATAGAGTTTGTAATTGTACTTAACGCCTGACGAAACCGAAGATGTTACTACTGACCATGTAAGTAAATCACCGGCATAAGCACTGACCGTATTATTACATGAAAGCCCGCTTATTTTAAGAGGTGCATAAACATCAAAATTTGCACTGTAAATATTCCCAACAATTTCATCACCGCTGTAAATTACCACGCCAAAATAATATTCACCTTCGGAATCGGTAACATATGTAAACGTCTTTTTTGATGTATAATCATCTGATGAACACATAATATTTCCCTGTGAGGAATAAATAAAATATTTATACTGATAATCGCCCTCATTCTCGACTGAACAGGTTATCTTTTCACCGATTGCGGCAGTTGACGTGCTGATACGAGCAGATGCCGATACATTGCTGCTACCCTCCGACAAAAAAACAAGATACGCCGCTGATACCCATGCATCAGTATCATTATATTTTATTCTGCCCCAACCATCAATTATTTCAAAAACCTCAACATTTTCACCTTTTTTTAATGTACCGATAATCTCACCGTTGACTGCAGATTTTCTGACATTAAGAACAGATGCGGTAACACTATAAAGCTGATATTCACCTGAATAATACACATCTTCAACAGGCTCAGCAGAATATGTACCTGATAACGGTATAAATTCTGTATTTAACGTACTGTTCTCTGTTTTTTCAGAAGATACAAATTCCGTTTCAGAAGCTTTAATATAATATCCGTCCTCTGTTTTCAGCCATAATGCACCGGCAGAATTAAAACCTTTACTGATGATGTAAATTTGTGTTCCGTTATTGATATATGAAACGATATTATTGCCCTCTGTTGCATCAATTCTGACTGCAACGGAAGAATCGGAAACTGATGCGGCGGAATATGTACCGAAAGCATCAACTGCCGTTTGATTGAACTTGCTTATGTTTTCTGAATATTCGTCTACTGATGTTATATTAGTGCTGAAAATATAATACCCTTCGTCTGTTTTATACCATTTTGCACCGTAATTATTATTACCGTATGACTGTATGTAGAGTAAATCCCCTGTTTCGACATTCTTAACAGCCTGAGCATTACCGCTCGGGTACTCTCTTAATACCGTTGACAAGGTACTTGTAACAATGTAATACTCTTTGACTGTCTGTTCTGTTGCAGTATACTTCGTTATATCATTGTTTGGGTCATACTCATTTACATCAACTGTTTTTTCGGCTTTAAATTCTCCGTTTTCATATGTAACAGCAGGAGTTGTAACAAACCAATATGCATTAAGATTATTGATTTTTGCACTTTGGTTTGAACCTGCGATAGAAGTGTCATTTAGCGGTATACGACCGCTTGTTACGGAATTTGCAGGGTCAGCCGCATAGAAAATATCGTTTTCTTCATCATAATCACAAAGAAATACAGCGTGTTTTTGCCCACCGGAGCCGCTGTTGTAAATAACAAATCCTTGCGGATATATTTTGAGCAGATCAATAAGCTGCTGTTTTTTATTTGATGATAAAAAATAACCGTGATCAACACTCATGCCGTAGACTGTAAATTTCCAACGGAGTCCCACACCGTCTACCCACGCCTCAGATTCAATAGATTTTTCTGTAATGTTGTCCCATTCGGTGTAATCAGCACAAAGAGCCGTTCTGCGGAGCATCATAGCCGCAGAAGCTAATGTACAGGTAATTGATGTTTGCTGTTTCAAAAAAACACTATCATTATTAAGCTCTTTAACTGTTGTTGCAAATGCGTTTACGGTGTTAAAGGTAAGGCACATCACCAGAGCAATCAAAAGAGCCAAGTATCTTTTTATCTTTGTAAACATAATCATATCCTTTATATAAAATAATCCGTTTGCTGGTCTTTTCATACATAATTCAACAATTATATTGTAAATTATTCAACAAAATATGTCAATAGTAATTGTTTACAAATAAAATTAATAACGGCATAAAAAGAAACTTAGTGTACGGCACCGTTTACATTTTCCTATATAGAAAAAAAGGGTGACACTTTCGTGCCACCCGAATTTTAATTTTATGCAAAAAGGTTCTGGAAGAACAATGCAATTTTGTTGAAGAAATCCTTAATCATCTGGATAATCTTAGCAAAGCCTGAAAGTGTTTCACTCTTGCTTTCGCCTGCATCCATAAGAGCACTTGCATATGCGCCTATATTGTCCATATCATCAAACATATCCATAATGCTGAAATCAACGTTCTTAAATCTTGCACCGAGATTGTCTGCAAGAGGAACAAGAACCTGATAGATTGTAAGGATAAGGCTCATAAGAATATCATTCATTCGTGCATCCTGTGCCTTTGAATGGATGTACATCATAATTTCCATAAGAAGAGCATCATTATCGTCTTCATCATCGAGGTCACAGAAGCCGATAAGGAAAGTAGTGATATTCTCCCAGTTTTCCTTATAGAACAGGGTATCAGTTACAAGTCTTAACACAAGCGTAATGAAATCAGCACCACCGGATGAGTTAAGATAGATATAACGATAACCGGCAACTGATGTCTTTGCCTGAATTGTACCCGAACATAGAGTTGTAAGGTCAAGGAAAGGAAGAGCGATGCTGAGAGTACCAACAGCATAAACATCTTCGGTTACAGTCTGCATTACCTTCGTTGTAAGGGGAAGACCTGTTACAGCATCTTTAAGCTGATTGCCGGCTGCATCATAAACAGGCATATCAACCTCTTTCTCAACTGTCTGTGTACCGAGAACAACATTCTTGTTTGTAATATCAAAGCTTAACGCAGAACCGAGAAGACCGTCAAGAAGCTCGTTAACAATCTGATTAAGGTCAATATCAAGAGGCAGTGACAGGTTAAGTGTAATGCCGCCGAGATTAAGGTTGCTGAGCAAACTGTTAACAACAGGATAAACATCAACAACAGGCTCAAGGATATCAAGAAGAACATATGCAAAGTGAGCTATGTTATTAACAATACTGTTAAGACCGCCGATTGAAAGAACGAATATCAGGTTGGGAATGAGGTTAAGTACTGTTTCAATGGGAGATGCAACAAGATTTTCCGCAAGTCTTACAATAGGCTGGAGCAAGTAATAGAATGCACGAGTACCGCCTTCAATACCGTCACCGTTTACATCATCGGCATTAGCAAATACAGATGTATAATAATCCTTGAAGGAAATAAGACCGTCAGTTGCACCGAGAGCCTCCATAAGAGGAACCCATGCGTAATGATAGATTTCATACATGGGAATATGTACAATATCAAGGACATTGATATCTTCACCCATGAATATATACTCAACGAGAATTGAGAACGGACCAAATGCCGCTGAAAGAGCTCTGAGGAAGATTTCAGCATTGGAGCACTTTGCTGTTACTTCGGGATTGTTGAAGCCCCAGTCGTAGGAATCACCAACTATGATTTCACCGGTTTCTCTGTCAACGGTTGCTTTTGAGAATGAATATTCGGTATAATCCAATTCTTTATTGCTAATCTGTGATTTCAGTTGCTTATACATTTCAATTGAGCTATAGTCAACATCGTTGAACATATATGCAATAGAATCAAGCATTGACTGTTTAGAATAATCAACACCGAGAATCTCTTTGAGGATTGTTCCGATGTCAAATTCCATGCTGCCGAGAAGAGTGTAAACCATACTAACAATCATGGTAACCATTTCATTGTTGAATACATACTCTGTAAGCATACCGTCAAGAAGACCTGAAAGTGAATCCATATCGTCCATCTTGAGCATTGCAAGAACATTCTCAACTATATCGTCAAGGTTATCAACAACATATTCGCCGTCTTCTTCTGACCAATACTCATTGTAGAGAACAGCTGTACCGTACTGATAGTCATCATACTCTTCTGCCGCCGAAAGAATTTCGTCAGCATATGTATTCATTGTAGTAGGAGCGTAGGAGTAGTCCTTACCTGATACAACTGTAATTACATTGTTAATGATTTCGGTTGAGTAGAGTGAGCCTTCCTCACCGCCGATAAGAAGTTCAAACAATGCAGCAATAATATCATCAGGGTTAAGACATACATGGTAAATAATGTCACCAAGTGTAAGACCTAAACCGCTGATAAGCTCATCGCTGAGAGCTTCATCATCAAGACCGAATGCATCAAGAAGTGTATACTCACTTACAAAATCACCGTTTTCATATCCGCAGTAGCCGAGTGCAGAAAGGATGTAACGAAGAAGGAAGAGGAATACAAGACCATAAGAATCATGGGTACCATTCTGGTCTGTAACCTGCATAACGATATATGGTCTTACGGAGCTTGCCCAGCTAATCGTATTACCTTCTCTGTCAGTCATCGAGAATGTACCGTTAAGGTTTCTTGCAGAAGTTATATTGGTAAGTGTACCGCAAGCCTGAAGCTTATAGTCCATAATTGCAGGCATTGCAATAGTTTCTTCAATCGTAGCATAAGACTGTACAAGCTGTGCAGAGTCAGCATACTCTGCGGGAATGTAAGAAGTGTCAAGAACTCTGTATGTTGACGTAGTATTAACGATCGAACCGCTGTCCGGATCAAAATACTCATTATTGACAACATAAGTATAGTATTCTTTAAGCGGCGTATACAGCTCAGTTCTTACGCCCATACTGTCAACAATTTTTTGCGATTCGGAATTATAGTAACCGACAACATTTCTTACTGCGGAATCGGTAAAGTTACCCTCAGAATCCATAGCTCTGACTTCAGCATTATACTCACTGCTTGAATACAGGTTCATCGCACCGTAAGCATTCATATATGCTACTTCTGTGGGCACATTATAAATACCGCCGTCAAAGCCTTCAGAATCGGGAGTAAGAACCATATAGTTGTACTGGGGATCCTCACTGTAGTAACCAACAAATCCTTTACCTGTGTCAACGCTGAAGTTTATAAGATCAATAACACCCTGTAAAGATGTAAGGAAGTCAAGTGCATCACCGAGAAGTTCCGCAACATTAAGTGTATAAACTGTAATCGAAGCAGAGGATACGCCTGCAATGTTAATTTTTATAGGAATTTCAATACCGCTGATTGAGCTCATCAATGCACCGGATGTAAGATAATAGGAAAGGTTGGGCAAAAGATTCATTACAGTCTGAATGGGATCAACAAGCAATTCTTCAGTAATCCAATTAAGAAGAGGATTAAGAATACCGTCATTAAGGAAGGTAGCGATGGTCGTACCGTTTCTGCCGCTTTCAGACTCCAATGCTTCTGCATTGGCTTCAAACTGAGAACCGGTTATAAGTCCTTCATCATCCATAGAAATGCCTAATGTTTCAAAGAGCGGAACAAGAACGTCATTATAAAGATGGAAAGTATCACCGGTATTAAGTGCAAGCCATATACCAGATATTGCTTCCCAGTTGGCTTCTGCATCACCTAAAAGAATTGCAAGCAAGGGAGTGAGAGGTGCAAGAGCAGCATCAAGAGCTAAAAGGAACCTATCCTTACTGCCGTTGATGTTCCATACCATCTGACTCCAGTCAACATCTCTCCAGTGGTCAAGATAATACTCGTCGTACTGACAGCCGATTGCATAGTAATCATCGGTGTCATGTGCTGAATCATCATCCGTCCTACCGCCCTTTGCGGCTTTAAGCATATCGTGCATTGCCTGCATATCACAGAAGCTGTACTTAGAATCGGTTGTATATCCGTACTTATTCCATATCCATGCCATACCTGCAGGTGTAAGCGTAACACCGGCTTCCTCTGCCAACGTACCGTAAATAAGAGCAAGCCAGCTGGAAGGGTTATCGATAAGACCGTTAATTAAGTTATCAAGAGAACCCCAGACATCTTCAAGCATATTGTTAATGAAAGCATCGGTAAGAAGTTCACCAAGAAGATTTGCGATCATGGGATAAACCAGTTCAATGAGCATATTAACGATATCATCACTGAATACCATATTTTCGATAGCCATAACAATTGCTTCCTGAGGAGTTGCATTGTTGTTTGCTTCAAGGT
>CAZBVV010000034.1:0-16016 GCA_964495345.1 uncultured Eubacteriales bacterium | reverse complement strand
CTGCCTTCGTAAATAGAAGCGAATGCGTTGTGGAAGTTAGCAAGACCTGCTGTATGAGCCTGTGTACCTGTTGCATGGCAGAACTGTACATCCGGATACTTCTTTGCAGCGTCAATAAGGAATGACTCGTGACCGAAAGAGTCAGCAAAGATTACGTTACAGCCGTCAACCTCGATAAGTTCAACTGCTGCATCATAGCAGTCGTTTGACTCTGGAATCTGAGTTTTCTGGGCATATTCAACACCCATAGCTGCACAAGCTGCTTTTGCCGCGTCAATGAAGTTCTTGTCGTATGTTGAGTTTTCATCGTGAAGGAAGATGAAACCAACCTTAACTTCTTTAACGTCAGTTGATACAGAGTTGTTTACGTCTGCGTCTGTTGATTCGTCTTCTGTGCCGGGTGTCTTGGTACAAGCTGCGAAGCAGAATACCATAGAAAGAGCAAGAAGGATTGCGAGAATTTTCTTCATTTTCGATTTCTCCTGTTTTAAAATATTTATATGTAATAAAACATATACAAAATTAATCTCTGAAAACGACTGTACCGTTTTCCATTGACTCAATTGCGGCAAGAGATTTTACATCAATGCCGGCATCAATCAAAAGCTTTTCACCCGTCTGGAATGCCTTTGTTATTGCGATGCCTGCACCGCAAAGGGTTGCACCTGCATCTGCGATAATCTTCTGAAGACCTAATACAGCCTGTCCGTTTGCAAGAAAATCGTCGATGATAAGGATTCTGTCCTCAGGTTTTAAATAAAGCTTTGAAACTGCTACTTCGTAAGACGTACCTTTTGTAAAAGAAAAGACCTCAGCCGAAAAAACATCCTTGCCTACGTTTTTGTGCTGTCCCTTTTTTGCAAATACAACGGGAACATTAAAATACTCGGCGGTATAACAGGCTATTGCTATACCTGATGCTTCGATGGTGAGAATCTTCGTAATATTTTTATCTTTAAAAAGCTCATAAAAATCTTTGCCCATGTCTTTGAGCAGAGAAATGTCAATCTGATGGTTAAGGAAACCGTCAACTTTAAGAATATTCCCGGGAAGAACTTTACCCTCGGAGAGAATCTTTTTCTGTAAACTGTTCACGGCTTTTCACCTCGTTCTGATAACATATGTAAATTATATATCTTTATTTGGATGATTTCAACATAAATTTAAGCTTTTTTACACATTTTTCAATTTTTCTGCATTTTGAACAAAACCGATTATCTGTTGGTTAATTTTGTTTGTCAATACGGCAAGTTTTAAAATTTTTTTTAAAATTGTTATAAACACCAAAATTCTTTTGTAACTTTTGTGCTAATAACCAAAAATTGTTTGGGAATTATTTAACATCTTATTAAAACTTGACATTTTGACCGTTTTATATTATTCTTTATATGTGCATTACATATGCTCAAATATTAAATAATCGGCGTTGTGCCGAAAGAAAGGATCGGTTTAAAAATGAAAAAAACCACCAAAATTTTAAGTGTTTTTCTTGCACTCGTAATGGTCTTTTCATGTGTTCCGATGACAGCATTCGCTGCTCCCAGAGATACATCTTCTCTTGATGCATATCTTGATAGCGATAATCTTGCTGTAGTTGTTGAAACATTACTTACAGACCTTGATGACAGAAAAGAAGAACTTATCCCCACAATTTTTAATTTTGTATTCATGCTTGACCAGCTTAAAGACCAGGCTGAAGAAGCAGGTGTTGACGTTGCAACAGCAACAGATGAAGAGCTTGCAACTGTTCTTCTTGATTACGTTGACGCTTTCCTTGCTGAAACAGACCTTAACGGTCAGCTTTCAGGCGGCGACGCTCTTATGGAAACAGTAATGAGTCTTCTTAAGCAGTATATCGGCGAACTTGACCTTAACTCAGTTGACGGTATTATCGGTACTCTTGCAAACGCTATTGCTGTATTCAATAAGAATAAAGCAACTTGGGGTACTTTGGCATCATTGGATAATTCTGCAATTAACAGCGGCAGAAGCAAAGTAGTTCCCGTACAGCGTGCAGACGGCGATCTTAAACTTATCGAAAATCTTATTTCTTGGCTTGCAGATAACGCAGGTGTTGTTAAAACCGTTCTTAAAGGTGAGCTTTCACTCGGTTCTATCGGTAATATGCTCAAGAGTATGGCAGGTTTCGATGTTCAAGAAATCAACGATATGATGAAAAATCTTAAAGTTGAAATCAACAAGATGCTTTACGAAAACCTTGTAGCTACATGGGTTGAGGTTGACAACGGCGACGGCACAACTTCAAAGCAGATTGAAACAGCTTATGAAGCTTCAATGTATTATTCATACACATCCGACGAACTTCTTGCTGCAGCTCTCGTTAAGCTTATGACAGGCGAAGACGTAGATAAGGCAACAGCTGCTGCAACAGCAAAAATGTCACTTAACGACCTTATCGGCAAGTACGGCGATTATCTTATCGGTGCATTTGCTCTTGATTATCTCAACGGCGACCTTAAAGTTATGCTTAACGACCTTGTAAACGGCAACGAAGAGCTGGATATACTTAAAGATATTCTTAATCTTGATTATGAATTTGTAGTATCAGATTTCGGCTTTACAGAGCTTGCATCAACAGGACTTTTTGAAGGTCTTAACAACCTTGTTTGCGGTATTATCGAAAAGCTCGTTCAGCCCGCAGTAGCTAAAGAGCTTGCACTCAAAAAGGGTGGCAACGAAAACATTACTGCTAACCTTACATCTTTCTGTGCGTATGTTCTCAAGACTCTCTCCACATACAACGGCGGTAAGCTTGAGTTCACAATCGACGGCAAAGCTTATTCTTATGACTTCAGCTCCTTCACAGCAGATAAACTTGCAAAGATGGACCTTGAAGCTATGCTTCTTGAAGTTGTAAATCTCTTTATCCCCTCACTTGTTGGTGTAGAAGTTCCTGCAGATGTTGATTCACTTGAGAATCTTCTTATGTATGCTGCATATTATGCAATCGACTACTACATGGTACAGCCTGCTGAATGTGCATTCACAACAGATTACAAAGCTCTTGTTCTCAATGCTGACGGCACAGTTAAGGACCTTGACTATACAGCATGGGTTGAAGCTATGGGCACAATGGCTATGGAAGTAGCTGATTATTGGCTTGCAAGAGCAGGTGTCGGTTATGCAACATCAGCAGCTGACAACTGGGAAGGTATATTTGAAGATATCGTTGATTGGGCACTCGGTTGGATTGCAGGTATCCCCGCTGTTTCCGATGTACTTTCAATCGAGGTTGGCGAAGCTGACGGTTACGGTGCATGGTACAAACTCAATGTTATTATCAACGAACTCTTTGCTCTCAACTTCATTAACGATTGCGGCGATGAAACTTTCGTTGTTGATACTTACACACTCTTTATTGAAAAGCTTGTTCCCAGTCTTGTTGACTGTGATTTTGCAGCATTTGCCAATGTTCTTGCAGCAAATGACGACCCCGAAAGCCTTTTCAATAAGTCAGTTATCACAGGCGTTCTTGACCTTGTAGACAATCTTCTCTTCTCACTCTTTGAACATGACTGTACAGAAACAGCAACATTCACAAAGGCTGCAACTGCTACACATGACGGTTATGCAGGTTCATACTGTGTTGCAAACGGACATTACATCGCTTCAACAGTTACAGTTACTCCTGCAACAGGCGTAAAAGATCCTGCTCCTACTCCTGATCCCGAACCCACACCCGATCCCGAACCCGCAGGTATGATGGGTGACGTAACAGGTGATAGCGAGATTACTGCTGCTGATGCACGTAAGGTTCTCCGTCATTCTGCAGAAATTGAAATTCTTGATGATTCAGTTCTTGCTCTTGCAGACGTTAATGCAGACGGCGAAATCACAGCTGCTGATGCTCGTCTTATTCTCAGATTCTCAGCAGGTCTTATCACATCTTTTTGATTGATAAATCATTAAAAACACAATAGTTTTTGCCGCTTCGGTTAACACCGAGGCGGCATTTTGACAACAATTTATCAAATTGATAATTGAAAATGCAAAATTAATGAAAAGGCTCCGCCTTTTAAACCATTTAAATTCAAGCCGTTTCACGGCTTCCTTAATTTTCAACTTTCCATTTTCAATTTTCCATTACAATAATTTATTGTACAGCGATAAATTATTGTTTAACTGCAGAAAAACCGTCGGTTTTATCCGACGGTCGTGTTTTATTCAAATAAAAGCTTTATGAACAATCCGCCCTGTACTGTGCGGTGTCTGAATCCGACCATTTCGGAGGTATCTGCATAATACCAATCCGTCATGGGAACTCTTGTTCTCATTGTATTGTATGCACTCCAGAGAATGTCTGCAAAAAATTCAAAATCTTCTTTTTTGTCAGCAAGGCAGGCTGCCCAGATAAGCCAATCAGACTTGGTGTATTTTTCACGGCTGTCAAGGGGAACTCCGTAAGGCAGAACTTCTTTTTTGTATCTTTGAATTTCACCCATGAAGAAATCATCGGGAAGAAGATTTGTTTTCCACAGTTTATCCCATACAGCGTTGTATTTCAGACTGAATGTACCCTCTCTGTCATAAGCTAAACGGTAACTGCCGTCGTTGTTTTTTGCATTTGTAATAAATGAATCGGCATATTCTTTTGCTTTTGTAAAAAGTGCTTCTGCTTCATCATTTCTGCCGATATTTTTAAGAATTTTTGCAAATCCCGCCATACCCATAATTGCTTTAAGCGAAAGGTTGCAGTTGTGAGAAAGATGACCTGCAAAGTCGTCTGTGCAAAGCTGATTTTCAGGGTCTTTGCCGTATTTTATAAGATACTTGCTCCATTTGTCGAGAATATCAATATTTTCCTGTGCAAAGGAGTAATCATTATCCTTTTCGCATATTGCGGCAACAAGTATTATCATATTACCGCATTCCTCAACAGGCATCTGATATTTTAACTGATTTTCGCCGTAAACCTGACCGTTAACAAAGGGATAACAGCCTGCATCGTGGGGCGCAAAATCGAAAGTCCATTCTTTTGTGCCTGCGTAACGGAATATGGGACGAAGCATACCTTTAAGAAGCTCCGTGTTGTACAAAAGATACATCGGGGCACTGGGATATGTAACATCTACCGTAGCCGCACATCCGTTTGAAAAACATTCTTTTGAAATATAAAGATTATTTCCGTCTTTGTCAACAACCAATTTGTGTGCCGCCATAACCTGACGGTAGGCAAGCAGGAGCAATTCTGCATACTTTTCTCCGCCCTTTGATTCAGCCTCTTTCATGAGCGTGTTGGAGAAGGTGTTACATTTGTCAAGAAGCTCATCATATTCATCAGAAGCCTCTTTTATTGCATCTTCTATTGTTTTTCCGCCGTTTTTCCAATATGCCTTAATGTTGTTGCCAAAATATACCATGCTGTCGATATCATCATAAGCAAAAAGGAAAAGAGCATCATTATTTAGCTGAGTTTGTGCATATATTGCATATAAATCGTCAATTACTTCATTACCGGTTTCTGCTGTTCCGTTAACAGCAAGGTAAAAATATCCCCAATCTATGCGTACATCATCACCGCATCTCCAAAGAACTTTTTGTGCACCGCTACCCATTCTGACGCAGGAGAGTCCGGGAATTTCAACATCTTTTGAACAAGCTCTGCCTTCACCTGCCTTGTTAAGCACCAATTCTTCGCTGAAAGACATTTTTGCAGTGACATTGTGAGCTCTTCCGTCTGTTGAATCGTATGAAAGTTTAAGATATGAAACCGGTCGGGAGGCATAGTATAAATCTGTTACAAGCATAGGGGACGTGAATTTTGCCGTAAGACGGATACCTGCACTTTCATATGTTGCTGTTGTTGAAAAAGCATCAGCATCAAGCGAAATCAAACCCATAGCTTCATCGTCGCTGTCACCGAGGAAACGGTATACGGCACCGTCAATGTTAACAGTTCCTACGATTGTGTTTTCTTTTGCTGTCCAATGTGTAGGTGTGTGCTTGTTGATATTGTCTGTCCACACTGAAAAATAGGGGTCAACCGTGATAAGCGGAACAGACGGCATTCTCATTTTCATAAAATCAGTCCTTGTATTATTTTGGTCTTTTGTAATTTCTTTTTATATTGTACGATATGCAAAAGTAAAATTCAAGAGGGTATTGTTTATATTCAGTTAAAAAAGCCATAGTATGATAGTGACACAAAATTATTATAAGGGGAAAGAGTATATGCTTCAGATAAAAAATATATCAAAAAGCTACACTACGGGTGATTTCACTCAAAAAGCTCTTGACGGTGTAAGTGTTAATTTTCGCCGTAGTGAGTTTGTTGCTATTTTAGGTCCAAGCGGCTCAGGCAAAACCACATTTCTTAATGTTATCGGCGGTCTTGACAAGTACGATGCAGGTGACCTTGTAATCAATGGCAAGCACACAAAGGATTTTTCCGATTCGGATTGGGATTCCTACCGCAACAACAGTATCGGATTCATTTTTCAGAGTTACAACCTTATTACTCATTTGAACATTATAGACAATGTTGAAATGGGAATGACTCTTTCGGGTGTTTCTGATGCGGAAAAAAGACAAAAAGCTCTTGATGCTCTTGAAAGAGTTGGTCTTAAAGACCATGTACACAAAAAACCCAATCAGCTCTCAGGCGGACAGATGCAGAGAGTTGCTATTGCAAGAGCGTTGGCAAATGATCCCGATATTATCCTTGCTGACGAGCCCACAGGTGCACTTGATAAGAAAACAAGCCGTCAGATTATGGATCTTATTAAAGAAATTGCTGATGATAAGCTTGTTATTATGGTAACTCATAACCCTCAGCTTGCAGAGGAATATGCCGACCGTATAGTAAGTTTTGAAGACGGGCAGGTTAGTGGTGACACCAATCCTTATGATGATGTTGAACCCGATTCTTCCTACGATCTTAAAAAGACAAGTATGAGTTACAAAACCGCACTCAAACTTTCCGGCAGAAACATCTCAACCAAAAAGGGCAGAACGTTCCTCACTGCTCTGGCATCGAGCATAGGTATTATCGGTATTGCATTGATATTAAGCCTTTCCGACGGTTTTCAGATACAGATTGACAAATATCAGAGCAACGCTTTGAACGAATTTCCCGTATTTATCGCACAAGCGGCAACAGTAATGGATGAAGAGACTATAGAACAGAATCAGGAACAAATGAAAAACATGATTTCCGGGGAAAGAGAATTTGCAGATACAGATTATGTTGTTCTTGAAGATGTAAGTATGGAAACCACTCTCCATACCAACCTTTTTACCGATGAATTTATGCAGTATCTTAAAGATATTGACCCTGATATTTGCAGTAGTATCGGCTATACCCGTTCCGTTTCAATGAATGCCTTGAAAAAAGATTCAAACGGAAAAGCGGGCTGGTATACTTTCGCATCAGGAATAAGCGGTTTTGTTGACAGTATGTCGGGTGGAATGATGAGCATCAGTATAAGCAGCGTCGGTCTTTCATCCTATCCCGAAACCGTTGGCGAAAGCTCAACCTCTTACCTTGAAAACTATTATGATGTTATTGAGGGTAAAATGCCCGAGAATATTCATGAGGTTGTGCTTATTGTTGAGTCCGATAACAGCGTAAGCAGAGATATTATGGCTGGTCTTGGCTTTGATGTCTCGGGTGATACTGTTGATTTCAGCGATATTATCGGCACTGAGTACAAACTTGTAGGTAACGATGCGTTCTATACAAAGTCGGAGTACGGTATTTATATTCAGAATACCGATTATAACACAATGTATGATAATGAGGATAACATCACAATTACAATCTGCGGTGTATTAAGACTTAAAGCTGATCAGCAGATTGGTCTTTTAGGTACCGGTATTGCTTACAGCGATGAGCTCGTTCAGAAGGTTATTGACCTTAATATTGATTCACAGATGATGCAGGATATTCTTACATCGGAGATTGACGTAACCCCCACAAGTCCTATGTCACCTGTTGATGATGCAACAAGAAACTCTCTTGTGCTTCAGTACGGCGGCAGTAGTGAGCCTTATGCAATCTTCCTTTATCCCCAAAACTTTGATGAAAAAGAAAAGGTGCTTGAATATCTTGATGCTTACAATGCAACGGCAGATGACGAGCATCAGATTATTTACACCGATATGTCAGAAACAATTACAGAGCTTACGGGCAGTATTATGAACGCCGTTACAATCGTTCTTGTTGCGTTTGCTTCAATTTCACTTGTTGTTTCACTTATTATGATTGCCATTATCACCTATATTTCAGTTCTTGAAAGAACAAAGGAAATCGGTGTGTTAAGAGCTTTGGGTGCAAGAAAGAAAGACATCACACGTGTATTCAATGCCGAAACGCTGATTATAGGTGTTGCATCGGGTGCATTGGCAATAGGAATTTCTTATTTGCTTACAATTCCCATCAATGCGGTTATCTATAAGATTACGGAGCTGCCGAATGTTGCTGTGCTTAATCCTCTTTATGCGTTGGCACTTGTTATTGTCAGTGTTGTGCTTACAGTTATCGGCGGTGCAATTCCTGCAAGAATGGCGGCAAAGAAAGACCCTGTTGCGGCTCTTCGTTCAGAATAAAATTTACAAAATATTCTGCTGTTACGGCAGAATATTTTTTTCTGTAAATATTGCAACGGTGCAAATTTTGTTGTATAATGAAAATCTATAACTATAAGTCAATTTAATTTTATATATTGGAGTTGATAAACACATGGAGGATACAATGTTATCCATGCCTGTTCTTGCTTTACGAGGGTTGGTTATGTTTCCCGATATGACATTCCATTTTGATGTGGGAAGATCGGCTTCTGTTGCCGCGATAAGATATGCCCTTGAAAAAAATGAAAATATTTTTCTTGTTACTCAGCGTAATATTGCAGATGAAGAACCTACTTTTACAGGACTTTACACCGTTGGCGTTATTACAAAAGTAAAACAGGTTTTAAGAGTTGATGAAAAGTCTAAAAATCTTCGCGTTGTGGTTGAGGGTATAAAAAGAGCAAAACTTTGTGATATTATTTCATCAAAGCCTTTTTTGCGTGGTATTGTAAAAGAATGTACACAGATTGCCGTAAAGGCATCAGACTTTGAATATGAATCTGCACTTGTGCGTAATATTCGTAACATTTTTGCACAATACTGTGATGTTTCAGGTAAAATTACTCCCGAAATTATAGGCGAAGTTATGACTTCTGACGATTCGGGTTATGTGTGTGATAAAATCGCAGGCAGCGTATTTTTCCCTTATGAGCAGAAGCAACAGTTGCTTTCCGAGCTTTATACCATAAACCGTATGGAGAAATTAAGTCTTTTCCTTGCACAGGAAACCGAGCTTCTTATGCTTGAAGAGGATATTCAGTCAAAAGTTCAGGAGCAGATGGACGAAAGTCAGCGTGAATATTACCTTAGAACTCAGCTGAAAGTGATTTACGATGAGTTGGGTGAGGGAGAGGACGCTCCTGAAGAGGCAGACAGATATGCTCAGCTTATTGATAACAGTAATATGCCTGAGGATTGCAAGGAAAAGCTTTTCAGCGAGTGCAGGCGTCTTTCAAAAATGTCCGTCGGTTCTCCCGATGCAAACGTTATAAGAACATATCTTGAAAAATGTCTTGCGTTGCCATGGGGGATATATACCAAAGACAATCTTAAGCTTGATTCTGCAAGAAAGCAGCTTGACAAAGACCATTACGGCATGAAAGATGTTAAAGAGCGAATTATTGAAATGATTGCCGCAAGGGCAATTTCTCCCGATATCAAAGGGCAGATTATCTGTCTTGCAGGACCTCCCGGTGTTGGTAAAACCTCTATTGCAAGGTCGGTTGCCACCGCTATGCACAAAAATTATGCAAGAGTATCTTTAGGCGGTGTGCATGATGAATCTGAAATCAGAGGTCACAGAAGAACATACATCGGTGCAATTCCCGGCAGAATAATTAATGCAATTATTGATGCAAAAAGTGCAAATGCACTTATATTACTTGATGAAATTGACAAGCTGAGCAGTAATATAAAAGGCGATCCTGCAGCCGCACTTTTAGAGGTGCTTGACGGTGAGCAGAACAGCACTTACGTAGACCATTTTATTGATTTGCCTTTTGATTTAAGCAAGGTGCTTTTTATCACAACGGCAAACGACAAATATGCAATCCCCGAGCCTTTGAGGGATAGAATGGATATTATTGACCTTAGCAGTTACACGCATGAGGAAAAGTTCAATATTGCAAAAAAACACCTTGTGCCAAAACAGCTCAAAGAGCATTGTATTGCAAAAAATCAGCTCAGATTTACGGATAAGGCGTTGCGTCTTATGATTGACGGCTACACAAAAGAGGCAGGCGTAAGACAGCTTGAAAGACTTATTGCAAAATGTATGCGTAAGGTTGCGGTAATGATTGTTGACGGCAAGGTTGACAAAATTACTGTAACAGATAAGAATTTGAACGAATTTTTAGGTCCTGTTAAATTCCGTGAGGATGAACATAATCTCAGTAATGAGGTTGGTCTTGTAAGCGGACTTGCATGGACATCCGTAGGCGGTGAAATGCTTAAAATCGAGGTTTCGGTTCTTGAGGGTACGGGTAAACTTGAACTTACAGGTTCTCTCGGCGACGTTATGAAAGAATCCGCAAAAACTGCGGTAAGTCTTGTAAGAAGCAGAGCAGAGCAATTCGGAATTGATAATGATTTTTACAAAAACAAGGATATACATATCCATGTTCCCGAAGGTGCTGTGCCTAAAGACGGACCCTCCGCAGGTATCACAATAACTACGGCACTCTTTTCTGCACTCAGCTCAATCGCTGTTAAGGGTAATGTTGCCATGACGGGTGAAATCACTCTTCGCGGCAGAGTTTTGCCTATCGGCGGCTTGCGTGAAAAGTCCATGGCGGCTTACAGGCACGGTATGAAAACTGTTATTATTCCTTGGGATAATACAGCAGACTTAGCTGAAATAGACGAGGCTGTTAAGGAAAAAATAACATTTATTCCGGTAAAAACCATTGATGATGTGCTGTCTGTTGCTCTTGTTAAGCGTGAAAAGGCAGAAAAAAGCGGCAGATTGCATCATACGGAAACAAGTAAGCATATAGGTGTGTATAATTGCACCGGAAATTGAGCGAGAGGAAGGATGAGCGAATTGAATTACAATTTAGTTCAGTTTGAGGCGGCATACGGTACGTCAAAGCAGTTACCTGAGTCCGATTTGCCCGAAATTGCTTTTTCAGGCAGGTCAAATGTAGGTAAATCTTCATTGATTAATAAATTTTTTGCAAGAAAAAATCTTGCAAGAGTAAGCTCAATGCCCGGTAAAACCACAACTGTTAACTTCTTTAGGGTAGGGGATGTCCGATTTGCAGATTTGCCCGGTTACGGATATGCAAAACGTTCCGATTCGGAAAGACGCCGTTGGGCAGACCTTATGGAAGGCTACTTTCAGATGAACAGAGATTTGAAATTGGTTGTTCAGCTTATTGATATGCGTCATTCCCCGTCTGCTGACGATATAACCATGTTAAATTTTATCAAAGATGCAAATCTTCCCTTTATAATTGTGCTTACAAAGTGTGATAAACTTAATAAAACAGAACGGGCAAAGCAAAGAGAGGCTCTTGAGTCAGAGCTTGCATTTGTAGGTGATTGTGTAAAAATTGAGTTTTCATCACAGACCGGCGAGGGCTGTGAGCAGCTTCGTAAGACGGTTGATGAATTTTTGACATAAGGAGAGAATAATATGTTCGTTTCGGATAGTTTAAATGTGAACGAAGCGGGACATCTGACGATAGGCGGAGTTGATACTGTTGAAATCGCTGAAAAATACGGCACTCCCGTAATTGTATACAGCGAAGACGGAATACGCAGAAATTGTCAGGCGTTTGTCAGTTCTATGGATAAATATTACGGCGGCAACGGCAGAGTTATTTACGCAGGTAAGGCATTTTCATGCCTTGAAATGTGCCGCATTATAAATGATGAAAAAATGGGGCTTGATGTTGTTTCCGGCGGTGAGCTTTATACTGCCGTTAAAGCAGGTTTCCCCATGGACAGAATTTATTTTCACGGTAATAACAAGACTTATGCGGAGCTGAAAATGGCTTTAGAATACGGTGTTGGTCGCATTATTATAGACAACCCCGACGAGCTTGCTGTACTCAGCGTTCTTGCAAATGAAATGGGCAAAACCGCAAATGTGTATATGCGTATAAAACCCGGCATTGATGCTCATACGCACAGTTTTATTATGACAGGGCAGATTGATTCAAAATTCGGCTTTGCACTTGAAACAGGCGAGGCGATGGAATGTGTAAAGCTGTGTGCAAAAACCGAAAATATTAATCTGGTAGGCTTGCATTGTCATATCGGTTCGCAGATTTTTGATGTTGCTCCTTTTGTCAGTGCGGCAGATGTTATGATGAAATTTATTGCAGATATAAAGGCTGAAACGGGTATTGTTATATCGGAGCTTGATTTAGGCGGCGGTTTCGGCATTAAATATGTTGATTCGGACAAGCCTGTTCCGTTTGATTTGTATATGAAGCCTGTATCAGAGCAGGTAAAAGCATCTGCAAAAAAATACGATATAGATGTTCCGTTTATTCTTATTGAGCCCGGCAGAAGTATTGCAGGTGCAGAGGCGGTAACTCTTTATACAGTAGGTAATGTTAAGGAAATTCCCAATGTACGCACTTATGTTTCGGTTGACGGCGGTATGTGTGACAATCCCAGATATATTTTATATCAGTCAGATTATACTGTAATGTGTGCCAATAAGGCAAATGAAAGCAAGGATGCGATTGTAACTGTTGCAGGTAAATGCTGTGAAAGCGGTGATCTTATTCAAGAAAATACTCCTGTGCAGACAGTTGATAAAGGTGACATTCTTGCTGTTCTTTCAACAGGTGCATACAACTACTCAATGGCGTCAAATTATAACAGAATCCCACGACCTCTCGTTCTGATGGTTAAGGACGGACAGGTAAAAACTGTTATAAAAAGAGAAACCTATGAGGATATAATAAAAAATGATATATAAAAGAAGCGGACCGAAAAGGTCCGCTTTGCTTTGCGTAAAACAAAGAGCTAAACAATAATTTATCTGCAATAAATTATTGTAGTGTAAAATTGAAAATGTAAAGCTGAAAATTGAGGAAGCCGCTTTGCGGCTTGGATTATAAAGGGTTAAAGGGTGAAACCCTTTCATCAATTTTCCATTTTCAACTTTCAATTATCAATTTGATAAATTATTGTTTATAAATATTATAAGTACAAAAAAAACCGCCGGAAAACCGACGGTCATAATGTTTTATTTATGCAGCATCTGTATTGCCGCCAAGTCCACCAAACAAGCCTGAGAAAAGATCGGTAAAGTAGCCGAAAATGCTCTGGATTGTTTCAAAAATCTGCTTGATGAAACTAACAAGGCTTGTCATGCTTTCTGATGAAGCGTTAGAGCTTACACCCATGATTGTGATTGTGATGTCGTTCTGAACACCGCCGTTTATTGCCATTTCATAGTCTTCGATTTTACCTGTAATATCAAAGTAACCATACTCATCGGGTTCAAGTGATACACCGTTAACATATGCGTAGAAATCTGACTTGTCATAATCCTCGTGAAGAACAACACAGAATGAGAATGTTTTTCCGTATTCAACTGTAACCTTGCCAACTTCACCGTCCTTACTCTTTACATAGTAACCGTCAGTCTGAGGAAGAGTAATTTCAAAAAGCTTAACAATATCCTTGTAGTTTGTTGAAAGAATGGAAATATTCATTGAGCCTACGGGAGTAATTGTGAATACACCACGGTCATTGTCAATTCTTTCTGATGTATCAAAAACAGTACCGTTGACAACAAGCTGCATTCTGCCTGTGTCAACCCAATCACCGACACCGTCTTCGGGAGTGATAAGAATGTATTCCTTAACACCATGCTCACACCAACCGCCGCTGGGAGGAACGCTTCCGTAATTAGATGCTGTAAGATAGCCTAATTCATCTTCAAGATCAGCATCATTTACGTGCTCAACAGTGAAGTTAACAGTTTTGTCAGTTCTGTCCCACATTTCAGTTCTTGTATACGGAACGCTGAAGTTCTGAGGATAAACAACCCAATGGTAAAGAGTGCCGTTGATGGTCATTCTGTCAATGTTGTTGATAGTACCCTTGTTGTAAGCATAAGTGCCTCTTTCAATGCAGAAATAACTGCTGCTGTTAAGATTAACTACACCTTTTTCGCCGTTTATAAAAGAAGAAAGTGTATCACCTGTGCCTGCACCCTTAGAAAGGATTGCACCGTTTTTCTTAACAGTAATTGTACCGTTGTTGATAATCTGACCGTTAGTTGCGATTGTAATATAACCGTCTTCCTCGACAACGAGAGTTGCCCCTTCATTGATAGTAAGAGGTGCGTTGAGTGTCCAAACGCTTGAAACAGTAAGTTTGTCACCGCTTACAACTACTAATGCATCGGAAAGAGTACCGTCTTCTGTAATGTCTGCTGCAAAAGAAACAACAGGAAGGCAAGCAAAAATCATCATGCAAGCCAACAATATAGCTATTGTCTTTTTCATAAAAAGTTTCCTCCTTAAAATTTTGGAACTATAAATATGCATATTTATTATACAGCAACCAAAAGTGGTTGTCAATACCAAATTGACAAGCCTATATAAAATTTTCTGCTTGATTTTTCTGTTATGTTTTGCTCGGGTAACTTGCAAATAACGATTAAATATGATAAAATATATATATTTTTTTATGGGGCAAATGTTATGGTTTTAAATTATTATCCCGGTTGTACTCTTAAAAGTAAAGTATCTCAGCTTGACATATCGGCACGGGCGGCGGCAAAAGCATTGGGTGTTGAATTGTGTGAAATTCCCGAATGGCAATGCTGCGGCGGTGTTTATCCTGTGGGGCAGGATGAAACAGGTCAAAGACTCCCCGCAGTAAGAGCTCTTTACCAAGCGAAAAATGACACAGGCAGCATCGTTACCGTTTGTTCTGCCTGTCATCACGTGTTAAAGCGGGCAAATCACGATATGCGTAGCGATGTTACAATTCGTGAAAAGGTAAATGCCTATCTTGAATATGCGGTTTCTTACAATGGTGAAACTCAGGTTATTCACTATCTGGAAATGCTGCGTGATAAAGTCGGATTTGATGTTATCGGCAGTAAAGTTAAAAAATCTCTTAAGAACATGAATATTGCTTCATACTACGGCTGTTTGCTGTTAAGACCGTCTAAGGTTATGGAGTTTGACGATGCGGAAAATCCGTGTATAATGGAAAACTTTGTAACGGCACTTGGTGCAAACCCTGTTATTTTTCCCTTTCGTAATGAGTGTTGCGGTGGGTATGCCGGTGTAAATGACAGCTCTTTTGTTGAGAAACGCAGTAAAACCGTTGTTGAAAGTGCAAAGGCTCACGGTGCGGATATGATAATCACAGCCTGTCCTTTGTGTATGTATAATCTTAAAAAATACAGTGATATTCCCGTAAAATTTTTTACCGAGCTTCTTTGTGAGGTGCTTGAAATTGAGGTGACACAGAGTGAATGAGTCAGAACTTTGTAACGAAGCATTGATTATAAGTTCCGTCGATGTAAAAAAATGTATAAAGTGCGGTAAATGCTCAGCATCCTGCCCCTCATTCGGCGAAATGGAGTATCATCCCCATCAATTCGTTGATATGATTGCAAAAGGCAGAATTAATAAACTGATGCAATCAAAAGGCATATACAGTTGTCTGTCGTGCTTTGTGTGTGTGGAGCGTTGCCCGAGAGATGTTATGCCTGCAAATGTTATTGAGGCTGTCCGTACAATTAAAACGAGACAGTACGGAAATGATGCGTTCACACCAAATAACGCAGAGGAAATTCTTGAGGAGGACACACCACAGCAATTGTTGATGGGGGCATTCAGAAAATACAGCAGGTAAACAATAATTTAGCGTACCGCAAAATTATTGTAGTTAGGAGTGATGAGTTAGGAGTTAAGGAAGCCGCAAGGCGGCTTAAATTTAAA
>CAZBVV010000033.1:0-16028 GCA_964495345.1 uncultured Eubacteriales bacterium | reverse complement strand
AATCACTTAAAGACATGATTGACTGGATAAAAGAAAACGAGAAATAATCAAAGCACAAAAAAAAACACTTGCATACGCAGGTGTTTTTTGCTTTAATTTAATTGGTGATAAAAATGAACATATTAAAAGAATTTATTTTTGAAACAGACAAATATTTTAACGAATGTCATGCATCAACATTGTTGAAGCTTGATGACGGCAGTATTCTTGCGGCTTGGTTTGCGGGCACAAGAGAGGGAAATGATGATGTCAGAATATTTTATGCAAAAAAATGCGGCGAAAATTGGAGCGAGCCAAAGCTTCTTGAAACAGATTGCAGTTTACCCCATTGGAATCCCGTTTTACATTTAAAAAACGACGGCACAATAAGATTATTTTTTAAGACGGGCAAAAAAATATCCCATTGGATAACTCAATACTGCGATTCTTATGACGGCGGTGAAACATGGACAACGGCTGAAATACTTGTAAAAGATGATAACTCAGGCGGCAGAGGGCCTGTTAAGAATAAATGTATACGCACAACAGACGGATTACTTCTTGCACCTGCATCAACAGAGCTTACGAAACAGCATTGGAGATGCTTTATTGACGTTTCAGAAGATGACGGCATCACATGGAGCAAGCAAAAATACATTGTAAGACCAAAAACAATGCCCACAGGGCTTGTAAACATGATTCAGCCCACCCTATGGGAAGATGAAAACAAAATCATCCATGCACTTATGAGATCCGACAAAGGGTTCGTTTACCGTGCCTTATCAAAAGACGGCGGCAGAAAATGGTCAAAAGCCGAAAAAACGGATATTCCCAATAACAACAGCGGTATTGACTGTGTAAGGGCATCAGACGGAAACATTTACCTTGTTTGCAATCCTGTAAGTGAAAATTGGGGTGAGCGTTCACCTCTTGTGATTATGAAATCAGTTGATAACGGCAAAAGTTTTTCGGTGTTTGCAACACTTGAAGACAGACAGGGCGGAGAATTCTCCTACCCCGCAATAATCGCAAGGGAAAATAAACTGCACATCACTTATACATATGACCGTAAAAACATTGTATACTGCATATTGGAACTGTAATTTTCAATATTAATTCAATCGTGCTATTATAATATGGTAGTATAATTGTATAGAAGGAGGTTATCGAGTGCGAATACTTATAGTTGAAGATGAGGTATCTCTTGCAGATGCTTTGACTGAAATACTGAAAAAAGAGCATTATTTCGTTGATGCGGCTTACGACGGAAAAGACGGTTACGATTATGCTGTCAGCGGTATTTACGACCTTGTTTTGCTTGATATAATGCTTCCCAAAATGAACGGACTCGACGTACTGAAAGCTCTGAGAAATGAAGGTATATCCACCCCTGTTATGCTGTTGACCGCAAGAACTCAGATAAACGATAAAATCACAGGGCTTGACTGCGGAGCAGACGATTACCTTACAAAGCCCTTTAACAAAGGTGAGCTTCTTGCAAGAGTGCGAGCTCTTACAAGACGAAAAGGAGAAATCCCCTCAAACGAGCTTGTGTTCGGTGATATAGTGCTGAATCAAAGCACTTATGAACTGTGCTGCTCATCGAACACCGTAAAACTCGGTGCAAAAGAATTTAAAATTATGCAGATGCTTATGTATTCACCAAAAAATATCATTTCAAAGGATGAATTTATGGAAAAAATCTGGGGATACGACAGCGAAGCAGAATACAACAGTATTGAGGTATACATTTCATTTTTGAGAAAAAAACTCAGTGCAATAAAATCCGGAATACAGATAAAAGCCTCCAGAGGTGTAGGATATTATCTTGAGGACAATAAATCATGAAAATGATAGAAAAAACAAGGCGGAAATTCATGGTTATTACTCTTGCCGCAATTTCCCTTGTACTTGTATTTATTTTAGGACTGCTGAACTTATGCGTATACGGCGGTGTATATCTTGAAGCTAAAGAAAACATTGAAAATATACGCGACAGAAGAGGCTTTATTTTTTCAAATGAAATTAACGGTGATATTTTTTCAGACAGCAAAGGTCCGTTGTCGGATATTATGAATGCACAATCTACCGTTGATTTTATGTATATCAAAATTTCAAACAGAAATTCCGACGAATTACCGTTTATTTCAACAAACATGAGCAATACGTACTCATCCGATACGATAATTTATATTGCCGAATATATTATCGAAAGCGGTGAATCTGACGGAATTTATAACAACTTTATGTTTGAACTCACTAAAGACGATTTGAGCACGGTAATTGTCATTATTGATATATCAAATGAAATGAGCCTTGTCAGAAGTCTGCTTGTTATTTCGTTGATAATCATTATATTAAGTATAATTTTTGTATTCATTTTCACATATTACCTGTCAAAATGGGCAATAAAACCTGTTCAGAGTGCATTTGAAAGTCAGCAAAGATTTATTTCCGATGCAAGCCACGAATTAAAAACTCCACTTACGGTAATTTCAGCAAATGCTGATGTTCTTGAAACAGAAATAGGTTCAAACAAATGGCTTAACAATATAAAAAATCAATCCGTTATTATGAACGGACTTGTACTTGACTTGCTTGACCTTGCAAAGCTTGACGAAACTGCGGAGAATATGGAAAAAACTCAATTCAATCTGAGTGATGTTGTGCTTAACAAGGCTCTTGAATTTGAGTGCACCGCATTTGAAGACGGAAAAATCTGTGAGCAAGACATTGAGCCGGACATAATTTATTTGGGTAATGAAGATTCAATAAAGCATCTCGTTGCAATACTTGTTGACAACGCCATTAAACACTCAAACGAAAACGGACTTATCAGAGTTACGCTCAGAGCTGAAGGCAATAAAAAAACTTTGCAGGTTTATAACACAGGCAACTCCATAAAACAAAGTGAAATGGACAAAATCTTTAACAGATTTTACCGCAGTGATGAATCAAGGAACAAAACAACAGGTGGCTACGGGTTGGGACTTTCTATTGCGAAATCCATTGTAGATGCACATAACGGCGTTATCTCCGTCAACGGCGAAGAAGGCAAATGGATAAGTTTTACGGTGGTATTATAAAATATTTACAAGCTAAATTTATTTACAAGAAAACGGTTTTGCGACAACCGTTTTCTTTTTTTGTCAATCTCTGACACTAATAGCGAGCGTTCTCAGGAACATATAATAGCTTTTGCTTTATGAATACACAGTTTCCTATAAAGCCGGAAAAAAAGATTCGCCTTGACTGTGCGAATCTTTTTATCGTGTATTAATAAACTGAGCCTGTGAACAAGTCAAGAACTGATGCTGTTTTCGTGTATCCTGTAAGAGTAATAGGAGTAAGAACCTGGGGAATAAATGCGGAAACAACAAAATCCATTTGTCTCAAACCGTCGGAATCATATACATCCATGATTTTAAGATTTCCATCCTGTGTATATATATAAATCTTGCCGAATTCGGTGGTGTATCTTGAACAAAGGTATTCTTCACCGTTAACCTTTGCATTAAATTCCTCATAAACACCGCCCTCAATATACTGAGAGTAATCAAAGGTAGAATCAAAATCTTCCATCATCGTTTTAAGCTCGGAAATATCCTGATTTGAGAACGATACACCGTACATTGACATAGATGAAAAAATCTGGTCAAAGCTGTCAAATGCAGTTTCATCAAGAACTGCGTAATAATTGGTGGAATTATTTACAAGATATGCAACCTCATCAAGATAAATAATGGTCATCTTCATCTGACTTGACACAATTTCAACACGCATATTTGTGCCGTCGGATGTGATTTTTGCATTCATTGATTCACCGCTGTTAAGATTCATTGTGCCTGCCATATAAAACACGCCTGCTTGCAAAGTATCAACAATTTCCTTTATAGACTCGCCATCGGGTGCTTTTGTAGTGGTTTCCGTTGTGGTTTCGGCTTCGGTTGTAGTTTCTGCCTCGGTGGTAGTCTCAGCCTCAGTTGTGGTCTCTTCCTCTGTTGCATCATTATCATTCTGTGCAAAAGCATTGTTATCGGCAACGGTTTCATCTTCACCATCCGAATTTGAACAGCTTGCAAATGTGAACACAATAGCAACTGCCGTAAGTACACAAATTATTTTTTTAATTGACATAAAATCACCTCATGAAAACATTTTAAAACAATAATATTAACTGACCGTTAACTCAATCAAATAACCGCCGACACATTTTCAGCAATCAGCTTGAATTTTAATGAGCCGTCAGAGCCATATAAGGCAAACACACCAGATTGAGAAGAATAATTTTTCATATAAAATGCCGCCGTTGCGTTGCACACACAGGCGTATACATTATCATCTATCTGCTCCCCTGCTCTTGCACCGGATGTACCGAAAAGCTCTGCATCCCTGTTGATATAAAGCAGTTTATTGCCGTTTGTCATATAAATTCTTCGTACGTTCTGCCCAATCAACACTCTTTTATTATTTTTAATGCAGTACAGCTCCGATGCAGAATTTGTATAATATATGTATTTGCCGTCAGATGTGGCAAGAACATCATACGCATCCGATTGCAAAAGTGATGTTTTTCCCGAACCGTAAAGGTATATATCGTAATCGGATGTAAGATAAACTACGCTGTTTTCACCTGTTACGATATATTTGGAAACGCCCTGTGCAACATCCGTTCTTGAAAAGTTTTTATCAATGTAGTAAAGCGAACCTGTATCTTCACTTTCAGAGGAATAATAAAAAACATTGTAAAGCTTTTCACATACTGTGCTTTTGTTGCCCGAATCAAAATAATAATCTTTTTCACCTACGGGCACAGCAACTGCTTCAACAAGTCTGATACGGCTTTTGCCCTCAACGGATATATATGTATAAACTCCGTCATTAAAAACAATGCTGCTTAAATCTGCCGAAAAACAAAACTTATCCGTGGCAACGTCTGAGCAGATTTTTGCCGTCATATTGCCGTTTTTATCAAGCATATAAAGGGAATTATCGGTGCTTAAAACATAAATTATCTCCGAATTATCTGACACGCCTAAAGGTGTATAATTCTCACCGATACGTTCGGATTTGCCGTCAACATACAGATACAGCACATTCACATTTTCCTCATTTTTTACGTAAACTACGGATTTTCCCGACGGAGATATTGCAAAACAGACAACTGCGTCGTCTATGAAAAAATTTTTATTTGTCTCAACGCTGTACAAATGCAACTCTGCCGAGGAATCACTGTATGCAACAGCAGAACCGTCAAAAGATATAACATAATTGTTTGACGCAGCTGCCGTAAGCTGTTTTTTTATTTTTCCGTCAGTATAATACAAAGAATAGTTTACATCTTCGGACATAATAATTGCCGCAGATTTTCTTTGTGCAGAATACTTCAAGCTTGCAACACCTTTGCCGTCAATAATGCTCTGCGTATTGATATCCGTTACCGTTACAGCTGAGTTCATCGGCGACGAATAAAATACGTTCATGCCGTTTTCTTTTCTGTCACGGGAAAGAGCATATATTCCCGATAATACAAGTATTAATGCCGTAAAAAATGCGACAACTGCCGCAATAACACTCTTTTTAAGCACAAATACTTTTTGAATTTTTATTTCTGCTGTATTTTTAACTGATTTTTCAACCATTATCATCTCTCCAAAAGACAGGGGGCGGTTCTATGATTGAATTAGATTTTTTGTATAACATAGTAACTCACACCTGATTATTATAATTGCTTTTATTTAATAATATCATAACTGAATTCATTTATCAATAGCAATAAAACAACAAGGGCAACGACGAACCGCTACCCTTGAAAAACAGATTTAGCTGTCAATCATAGAACCGTCCCCTGATAGGAATCTGCAATCTGATTAATTCTCAAAAACAGAAACAATATTGTCATCCAAACATAACCAATATTTATTATCAATATTTTGAATATTTGCATAATAAGCAACAATGTTGTCTGTAGAATTATTGTCAGTTGTTGATGAAATAAAATCAGTATTTAATGAATCTGTTATTTCTTCAATATTTCCCGTCATGTCAAGAATTGTCACAAAGTAATCGCTTGTATCTTTATATTGATATATATAAATAAATATGCCGATATCAATTTTTTGTGTAACCAACTTTAAGTCAGTTCCGATTCCAATTTTCCAACCATCTGATGTTTTTGGAACAGTTAAATATTTGTTAACATTATTTTTATTTTTGCCAACGACAAAATCACAGTTTTTGCCACTAACAACAACATTTACAGAAGAACTGCTGAAATTGACATATTCATAAACAGATTCAGCAGAATCAAAAGTAAAAAACACATTCTCAACCGGAAAAAATGAAGCAAATGTAACCAAAACAATAGTGCATATTACAGCACAAATATATTGTCTGCGAGTGCAAGTTGATGTGGATCTTCGTATTATGATAATCGCCGATATCAAGAATACGCATCCAAGTATTAATCTAACAAAACCATACATTCTAATTTATCCTCTACATTTTTTAGATTAATTTTCTCTGACAGGTGTATAAAGAAATCAGGGAACGGTTCTATGATTGAATTAGATTTTCTGTACAACATAGTAACTCACACCTGATTATTATAATTGCTTTTATTTAATAATATCATAACTGAATTCATTTATCAATAGCAATAAAACAACAAGGGCAACGGCATTACCGCTACCCTTGAGAATTTGTTTTAGTCGTCAATCACATCGCTAATTGATTAGTTGTAATCATTTTTTAAAGTACAAAGCAATCGGAAATGTTGATGGAAATTTCTTATATGCCGTTTCAAGCTTTGTGTGAAGGCTTGAACCGAAGTTCAGATTTCTTGCCAACCATATATTAAGCTTGCTGTACGGCTGATACCTTTGTTCGAGATCTATAAATGTTTTCTTGTCAACAATGCTTGTATAATGGGTAAATGTATCAAAACCTGACTTTCCGTGATACTGTCCCATTCCGCTTGCACCTACACCACCGAAGCCCATAGCAGTCGTTATAACATGAATATCCGTTTCATTTATACAACCGCCGCCGAAGCTGCAGGAGGAATGCACCTTTTCAATATTTGCCTTGTTTGAAGAGAATATATAAAGTGCAAGAGGCTTATCGTGGCTTTTTATAACAGAAATCACTTCATCAAGACTGTCATAGGTAAGTATGGGAAGAACAGGTCCGAATATCTCTTCTTTCATTACTGCATCATCCCATGTAACACCATCCATAACAGTAAACTGTATTCTTCGAGTTTCCGGGTCACTGTTTCCGCCGTAAACAGTCTTTTCGGGATCAATAAGAGAGCATACCCTGTTAAAGTGCTTATCATTAACTATATAGCCGTAGTCATTATTATTAATACAATCTCCGAACTGACGGGTAATTTCATCCTTGAGCAGTCCGATAAACTTGTCCTTAATGCTTGAATGAACATAAACATAATCAGGAGCAACACAGGTCTGTCCCACATTAAAGCCTTTTCCGAAAACAAGACGCCTTGCTGCAAGTCTGAGATTTGCGGTTTCATCAACTATTGTGGGACTCTTTCCGCCAAGCTCCAGAGTTACGGGAGTAAGGTTTTCAGCCGCTTTTTGAAGTACAATCTTTCCCACATTCTTACTGCCCGTAAAGAATATATAATCAAATTTTTCATCAAGAAGATGTTGATTTTCTTCTCTTCCGCCGGGAACTACCGCAACATACTCGGGCGGAAATATCGTTTCTATCATTTCCTGTATGGCTTTGCTTGTATTCGGTGAATATGCACTTGTTTTTACGACACAGGTATTTCCTGCCGAAATTGCAGCAATAACAGGAGGCAAAGTCAGCATCAAAGGATAATTCCACGGACTCATAATAAGAGTAACACCATACGCAGTGGGTCTTACATAGCTGTGTGCTAACTGCTGACCGAAAGGAGTCATTACAGTTTTAATTTTTGAAAGCTTCTTTATGTGAGAGATCATATAGTTTACTTCAGCAAGCACAACGGATATTTCACACAAATAGGATTCATATGCACTCTTACCCAAGTCCGCTTTCAATGCGGCTGAAAGAACACTTTCTTTCTTTATTACATAGTCTTTAATTTTTTTAAGGTACTCGATTCTCTTATTAACATCTGTTGTTGCGCCCGAATCAAAATATTCCCTTTGCATTTCAACAACATCATGAATTTGCTGTTTATTCATCAAAATTCCCCCAAATAACTTAGCAATCATCATTTTTATAAAAACTGCAAAAATATTATTTATATCGTATCATATTATTATTGAAGTTTCAATATAATTCTAAAAAATAATTCCAAAAAATAAATTTGCATTTATATTAAAAAAAATTACACTTAACTTATTTACAAATCAAATATAATGGTATATAATTGAATTAATTATTAATGTGTAAAGGAGGATGCAGATATGTCAGCAGGCGACCTTTTCGGCGGTTTCTTCATCAAAATCGGTGAATTGTTAAACACCATTTTTGAATTTCTTTCAAATATGTTTTCCGGCACGAACGGAAACAGTGCACTTGAACAGCTTAAATAAAATTACCATGAGTACACGGTCTTTTGACCGTGTATTTATCATTAGAGGGATTGAATTTATGAAAACTCTTTACATATCCGACCTTGACGGTACTCTTCTGAATGAAAATGCGGAAATATCCGATTTTACGGCAGAAAAACTTAATGAATTTATTGCAAGGGGCTTAAATTTTTCAATAGCAACTGCAAGAACGAATGCAACGGTGGTTAAAATGTTGCAGGATGTAAATATCAACACCCCCGTAATACTTATGAACGGCGTTGCGATATATGATTTAAAATGCGGACATTACGTTGACATTAAACCCTTATCCGATACGGCAAAAAAAGTTTTATTCGATGTAATAAAAGAATATATAAAATCAGGTTTTGTTTACACAATAGATAACGACAGCCTTAACACTTACTACGAAAATACCGACTCTCCCAATGCGTTGGCGTTTATTGAAGAAAGACAACGAAAATACAACAAAAAATTTATAAAGGTAAAATCTTTTACCGATTGCATTAATAAAAACATCGTTTATTACTCCATAGATGATAAAAAAGAAAATCTTATTGCAGCATATGAAGCTCTGAACAAATGCAAAGATTTGAGAGTGGAATTTTACCGCGATATTTATAATACAGAGCATTGGTATCTTGAGGTTTGCAGTAGTAAAGCATCTAAAAAAAATGCGGTCATCACACTTAAAAATATGTTAGGTTTTGAAAAAGTAATCTGTTTTGGTGATAATCTTAACGATTTGCCTATGTTTGAAGCAAGTGATGAATCTTATGCTGTTATGAATGCAAAAGATGAGGTAAAAACAAAAGCTGACGGAATTATTGAATCTAATAATAACAACGGTGTTGTAAAATTTATTGAAAAACTATTCACTATGTGATAAAATATCTTTGCTTGCGGAAAGGAAACAGGTGCAATTCCTGTACGAGCCCGTCGCCGTGAGATGCATTCAAGTCATTTTTCTGCCCGATGCCGCAAATCGGGGACAAGCCATTGGATAAAACCGAGAAGGTGAAAAATGATGCATCAAGTCGAAATATTTTCCGCAAAAAAACCTCGTGATTACAACTGCGAGTGCCGGTTAATGAGGAAATATATTTTTAAAGGAGATTGCATACTATGCAAAAAAAGACAGATTTAAGAAAAATTCTGTCCGTCATCCTTTGTATCGTGCTTATTGCGGCTATGGCACTTTTTACAACAGGCTGTCAGGACACAAACACTAAAGAAACACCCGATACGGAAACATCAACAACAGATGATACCGTGATTGATGAAAAGCTTACCGAAGAAGCTTCCGATTTAAATGTAACCGTTCTCGGTGAGGGTGAAACATCATTTACATTTACAGTAACTGATATTAAAGGAACCGAAACAGTATTTAAAATTCACACAAACAAAACAACGGTCGGTGATGCACTTATTGAACTTGAACTTATTGACGGTGAAGACGGTGCATACGGGTTGTATGTTAAAACTGTAAACGGCGTTACCGTAGATTACGATAAAGACGGAAAATACTGGGCATTTTATGTCAACGGTGAATATGCATCAACAGGTGTATATTCAACAGTAATCACAGACGGTACAACATATTCCTTTAAGGTTGAATAAAATTGAAAACAAACATTAAAGAGATAGCTGTTTTCGGTATGCTGGGTGCATTGATGTATGCATCAAAGATTGTAATGGAATTACTGCCGAATATACATCTTTTAGGCACATTTATAATTGCAATAACCGTTGTATACCGAAAAAAAGCTCTGTATCCCATCTATATTTATGTTTTGCTGAACGGTCTGTTTGCAGGCTTTGCAACATGGTGGATTCCTTATTTGTATATATGGACAATCCTTTGGGCAGCAGTTATGCTGTTGCCCGTAAATATGCCTGAAAAAATACGTCCGATTGTATATATGACCGTATGCGGTTTGCACGGTTTACTGTTCGGCTTACTCTACGCACCTGCACAGGCATTAATTTACGGCTTGAATTTTGATGCAACAATAACATGGATAGTTGCGGGGCTTCCATACGATTTAATTCACGGTGCAAGTAATTTCTGTTGCGGATTACTTATTTGTCCGATTATTTCCATACTCAAACAAAGTGAAAAATTTATTCATTAACATATGTCAGCAAAGGTATTGATAAAAATGAAAATTTCAGAAATTCTTAAAAAAGAAAAATTATCACTTTCATTCGAGGTTTTTCCTCCCAAAACAGAAACGAACTTTGAAAGTGTAAAAGAAGCTACACAGGAAATTGCAAAGCTGTCGCCTCTTTTTATGAGCGTTACATACGGTGCGGGCGGCGGCACAAGTAAATACACGCTTGATATTGCAAAAAATATTAAGGAGCAGTACGGTGTGCCTACTCTTGCACATCTGACTTGTGTATCATCAAGCAAAGAAACAGTAAAAGAACGCATTGAAGCCATACACTCAGCAGGTGTTACTAACATTATGGCGTTGCGTGGAGATATCCCCAAAGAGCTTGAAGATGCTGACCGTTCCCATTGGGATTACAAATACGCCATCGAGCTTATTGAAGATATAAAGAACAGCGGTTATGATTTCTGCATAGGCGGTGCGTGCTACCCCGAAATTCACCCTGAAAGTGCAACACAAAAGGATGATATAAAAAGACTTAAAGAAAAAGTTGATGCAGGATGTGATTTTTTAACCACACAGATGTTTTTTGACAACAATCTTTTATACAGCTTTCTTTACAAAATCCGTGAAGCAGGTATAACCGTACCTGTAATCCCCGGAATAATGCCCATAACAAATGCAAATCAGGTGGCAAGGTCAATAAAGCTCTCAGGTTCATTTATGCCCCAAAGATTCAAAAGTCTTGTTGACAAATTCGGTGCTGACCCCGAAGCCATGAAACAGGCGGGTATTGCCTACGCAACAGATCAGATTATTGACCTTTACGCCAACGGAATTACAAACGTTCATATTTATTCCATGAACAAACCGGATGTTGCACAAAAAATACAGGCAAATCTGTCACACATCTTAGGAAAATAACAATGGTTTATAAAAAAATATATACTGAACCTGCGATAAATACAAAAGAAATCCTCCGTTACTGCGGATGCAAAGATGCAGATGAGAAAATTCTTAATTTAATAAATGAATCGGTCAAAGAAGCTGTGCCCAAGCTTTCGTACAGAGTATGCTACAGTATTTTTGATATTGAAATCAAAGATACTGAGTGTGATTTAGGCTTTACAAAGGTTCAATCGGCTGACCTTTCAAAAAATCTTGCAGGCTGTAAAAAAAATATTGTTTTCGGGGCAACGGTCGGTATAGAAATTGACAGACTCATCTCAAAATACGCAAAAATATCCCCTGCAAAAGCCGTTATCATGCAGAGCATCGGTGCAGAACGCATTGAAGCACTTTGTGATACGTTTTGTGAGGACATGGCACAGACATTCATTTTAAAACCGAGATTCAGTGCAGGCTACGGCGATTTACCGTTGGAATTTCAGAAAGATATATTTTCCGTTCTTGACTGTCATAAACAGATAGGACTTACATTAAACAGCAGCTTGATGATGTCCCCCTCAAAATCTGTCACTGCAATTATCGGAATAAGGAGTTAAACAAATGAATTTTAAAGAATATTTGAAGAACAACGTTGTTGTTCTTGACGGGGGCATGGGTACGATTCTCCAGACTAAAGGACTCAGACCCGGTGAACATCCCGAAAGATGGAACATAACGCATCCGCACATTATCAAGGACATTCACAAGGCATATTTTGATGCAGGCAGTAATGTGATAAACACTAACACATTCGGTGCAAACACTCTTAATTTTTCATTACAGGAATTGGATGATATTATCCGTCATGCGGTGGAAAATGCAAAATATGCCCGTGATGAAAGCGTAAGCACAGCCGAAAAGTTTATAGCCCTTGATATAGGCCCGTCGGGAAAGCTTTTAAAGCCTTACGGTGACTTTGATTTTGAAGATGCCGTTTCTCTTTTTGCACAAACAGTAAAATTGGGTGCGAAGTACGGCGTTGACCTTATTACGATTGAAACCATGAACGACAGCTACGAAACAAAAGCGGCTCTTCTTGCGGCTAAAGAAAACTGTGATTTGCCCGTAATCGTATCAAACGCTTACGGTGAGGACGGCAAGCTTATGACCGGTGCATCACCCGAAGCTATGGTTGCGTTACTTGAAGGAATGAGAGCTGATGCAATAGGAGCAAATTGCTCGTTAGGTCCAAAACAGCTTGTACCCGTTATTGAAAGGCTCTTGAATTGTGCATCCGTTCCCGTTATTCTTAAACCTAACGCAGGTTTACCCGAAAACATTAACGGCGAAACAGTATTTAATGTTTCAGCAAAAGAATTTGCAGACGAAATTACTGCACTTGTAAAAAAAGGTGTACGCCTTGTGGGTGGTTGTTGCGGAACAACTCCCGAATACATAGAAAATCTTGCAGAAAAAATTGAGAACATTGAGCCTAAAGACATTCAGTTCAAAACAGAAACGGTTGTATCTTCTTACACCCATGCGGTAAAATTCGGCTCTTCTCCCCTGCTTATCGGTGAAAGAATCAATCCCACGGGTAAAAAACGCTTTAAACAGGCTCTTATCGAGAACGATATTGATTACATACTGAATGAAGGTATTACTCAGCAGGAAAAAGGTGTGCATATTCTTGACGTTAACGTTGGTTTGCCCGATATTGACGAAACAAGAATGCTTGTTGACTGCGTTTGCGAGTTGCAGGCAATTATCAATCTTCCTTTACAAATCGACTCATCCGATATTTCAGCTATGGAAGCGGCTTTACGCCGATACAACGGAAAAGCATTGATAAACTCCGTAAACGGCAAAGCGGAAAATATGCAATCAATCTTCCCTCTTGTAAAAAAATACGGCGGAGTTGTTGTGGCTCTTACACTTGATGAGAACGGAATTCCCGATACTGCCGAAAATAGAGTTGACATAGCAAGGAAAATTCTCAAAAAGGCAGAAGAATACGGAATTGACAAAAAGGATATTATTTTTGACACTCTTGCCATGACAATAAGTGCAGATAACAATGCGGCAAACGTTACGCTGGATGCACTTAAAACAATAAAGAATGAGCTTGGCTGTCATACATCCTTAGGTGTATCAAACATTTCATTCGGTCTGCCAAACAGGGATGCAATAAACGGAACTTTTTTCCTTATGGCTCTTGAAAACGGATTATCAGCTGCAATTATGAATCCCTATTCAACTGATATGATGAAAACTTATTACACATACAGAGCTTTACGGGGATTTGACGAAAACTGCGGAAACTATATAAACGTTGCAGACAGCTTTGTTACGTCCAATCCTGTATCATCTGTAAAAACATCCGCAAATACAGATGCAAAATCCTCATTACAAAACGCAATAATAAAAGGACTGAAAGACAAAGCAAGCGAAATAACAAAGATACTGCTTGAGGAGTCCGCCCCTATTGATATAGTTAACAATGAAATTATCCCTGCACTTGACACGGTGGGCAAAGGATTTGAGAACAAAACCGTTTATCTGCCACAGTTGCTTATGAGTGCAGAGGCGGCAAAAAGTGCTTTTGAAATAATCAAATCACATCTTCTTGCAACCAATTCTCAATCCGCAGCAAAAGGTAATGTTATAATCGCAACAGTACACGGTGACATTCACGATATCGGCAAAAATATTGTTAAGCTACTGCTTGAAAATTACGGCTTTTGCGTAACTGATTTGGGCAAGGACGTGCCACCTGAAGTAATCGTTGATGAGACAATAAAGCAGCACGCTCCCATCGTAGGTTTAAGTGCATTGATGACAACCACCGTACCTGCCATGGAAAAAACAATAAGACTACTTAAAGAAAAAGCTCCGTGGTGCAAAACTGTTGTGGGCGGTGCGGTACTTAATAAAGAATACGCTGAAAAAATCGGTGCAGATAAATACTGCAAAGATGCCATGGAAACCGTAAGATATGCGGAAAGCATAATATAACATCAAATGGGGATGCAAGAAAACGGTCGCCGTACGCCTACGGCGACCGTTTTCGGATAGTCCATCGCCGTGCCCGCAGGGCAAATCGGCGGGACATATAATTTTTTTGCTTTATGGAAACGCAGTTTCCTATAAAGTAAAAAAGGAGCTGTGTTTACAGCTCCAAATTTTTTAATATTCTTCTGTAACAATGCCGTAGGTAATTGAACTTACCGTTACTCCGTCCTCGGAACAAAGCTCAAAATATTCAGTATCATCATAGTAATAACAACGCTCGTTCACTTCAATATCATAGCCATAATATGACAGCTCTTCAATAGCAGCATCAAGATTCATTCCGAATGTTAAATCAAAAATTGAATGGTCACAGTCACCGTTAATCTGAACTTCTGTTACATAATCACCACCTGCATTAAGGCCAAAATGGATAGCATCCGAGCCGTAGCCTGTTTCATCCTGAACCAGATCAAAATCGTTAAGAATCTTATTAGTGTCTTCAATAATGTACATTGTCAAATCACTATATGCACCGCGACTAAATTCTACACTTTCAACAAGTCCGTCATCATCATATGAAACATAAAGGCATTCATTATAGTATTCATTAATATAATAATCTTCAGTCTTTATAAAGCCAAACCATTCAAGAAGTTCATCCACCTGTTCACTTGTCATGCCTGCATAAATACCGCAAGCGGTGACTGTAGAAATTGAACTGTTCAAAACGAGAGAATCAACATATCCGTATTCGGTTACATAAAGTTCAACATAATCATTTGCATAGATATTATTTTCTTCATCTACAAGTACAAGGTCCGGCATAATATAGAAATAATAATCTATATTATATCCTAAGCCGTACCACACATCTATTGCTTCATAATGAACATTCAGACTTGATAATGTTTCACCGTCGTATGTGTACATATACAGGTAAATTCCGTTTTCGTAGTCAGCAATATAAATATCACCAATCTCGTCAAGAGTTGCCTCAATGCCATTGTCAGCGAGTACCTGCAACGCTTCATCAACAGTCATTCCGTATTTTACACCATAGATAGTATAATCACTTGGTTCTTCAATGGCTATCCAATAAATCTGTGTTTCATCAATTACATCGTCGTAATCATAGTCATACCAATCAACAAATATAGTGAATCCGTCTGTTGACCAATCATAATATTCCTCGACAAAGGTTACGTCAATTCCCGCTTCAACAAGTTCATCTACCGAGCAACAAAGATAATTTGACAGCTCTTTTACATCTGTCTGAGTGCCTGACTCATTGTCATCGGGATTTTCGTTATCGGGAACTTCAACAGTGCCGTCATCATCGGGTGTTGCAACGATATAATCTTTGATATCTTCAAGAGATGCCGAAATTCTTAATGCAATACGGGCATCACCTGCTGTAACATCACCATTTGAATCAATATCTGCAGCTTCTTTTTGCTCATCGGTAAAATCTTCAAGC
>CAZBVV010000032.1:0-16339 GCA_964495345.1 uncultured Eubacteriales bacterium | reverse complement strand
ATCATTGTCAGCACGTTATACATAACATCTTTGACACATTTGCAAAGGAATAATCTTGCAGTCTGCAAATCTTTATCCTCAATATCGCAACGGCAAGCATTATAGAACTTATGGAAAAGAGTTGCAAGGTCGTGTGCATACTTTGTGATTTTTGAGGGGTCAAGATTTTTTGCGGCATTCTCAATTTCACCTGTAAGAGATGAAATATGTCTGATAAGCTCTGTTTCTTCCGATGCAGTAAGAAGCATAGCCTGTTCCTTTGTACAGCCTGTGAAATTAACGCCCTTTTCTTCCATTTTTCTGAAAATACTGCAAATTCTTGCGTGAGCATACTGACAATAGTAAACAGGATTTGTTGAGGATTCTTCAATGGCAAGGTCAAGGTCAAAATCACAATGTGTGTTTGCTTCACGCATATTAAAGAAATATCTTGCGGCGTCAATAGGCACTTCTTCAAGCAAGGTAACGAGTGTAATTGCCTTACCCGAACGCTTTGAAAGCTTTACAACCTCACCGTTTCTTACAAGACGAACCATCTGCATGAGGATAACCTCAATTCTTGACGGGTCAACGCCGAGTGCCTGAATAGCACCTTTAAGTCTTGGCACATAGCCGTGATGGTCTGCACCTAAAATGTCAATAGCTCTGTCAAAGCCTCTTGTTACAAGCTTATTGTAATGATATGCAATATCGGGAACGATGTAAGTATAGAAACCGTTTGAACGGCGGAGAACGAAGTCCTTATCACAGCCGAACTGCTCTGCCTTAAACCAGACGGCACCGTCTTTTTCATAGGTGTAGCCGTTTTCGGTAAGCATATCAACAACCTTTTTAGCTTCACCGCTGTTGTGGAGAGTGCTTTCCTTAAACCATGTATCATACTTGATTTTATATTTAAGCAAGTCACGTTCAAGTCCCTGAATGTTAAGAGGGAGTGCATACTCAACAAGAGCATTTCTGCGTTCTTCCTGTGTTGCAGTCATATACTTATCGCCGTTAATCTCAGCAAACTTTACTGCGTGGTCGATAATATCCTGTCCGTGGTATGAATCCTCGGGCATTTCGATATCTGCACCGAAGTGCTGTTGATAACGGACATCAAGTGAAAGACCGAACTTTTCAATCTGATTACCGCCGTCATTCACATAAAATTCTCTTTCAGAATGATAACCTGCCCATGAAAGAATTTCTGCAAGGCAGTCACCCATAGCACCGCCACGAGCGTTACCGATGTGCATAGGACCTGTGGGATTTGCGGAAACGAACTCAACAAGAGCAGACTTACCCTTACCCATATCGGAATGACCGTACATTGAGCCTTTATCCTCAACATCCAGAAGAATGTCTGCATAATAGGAGCTGTCGAGTGTAAAGTTAATGAAACCTGCACCTGCTGCCTCAATTTTATTGAAATATGTACCCTCAAGCTCTGCGTTTTCACAAAGAGCTGCTGCAATTTTCATGGGAGCTGTTCTGAAAACTCTTGCGGAAACCATAGCGGCATTGGTTGAATAGTCACCGTGTGTCCTGTCGGCAGGAACTTCAACCTTAAATACAGGAATTTCACCCTCGGGCAACTCACCTTTCTCTACCGCCTTTGCAATAGATTTTTTTATAATATCATAAATCTGTTCTTCTGCTTTTTTAACTACAAAACTCATAATATAACTTCCTCATTGTAAATTGTCTTTCTATTCAAATTTAATCTTCAAACTGTTCTCACTGGCTACTCCGCCGTAAAAGTCGATTGTATACTGCAATTCCAGCGTGCCTTTACCGTTTTCAATTTTGGATTTTACCTTCTGTGCAGAAATGCCTATAAGCATAGAGCCGTAGGGAGTGTTGTACTCACAGTTGTGGCGTTTACCTCGTTCAATGGTAAGCTCCGAAGGATAACTGCCTGTTCTGACAATGGTAACATACTTTCCCTCTTTTACCGTCATAACTGTGTGACAGCCTTTAAGTTCGTCGTACTGTTCATCATATTCCACTACGTAATTAAAATCGTCGCCCTCAAATGTGCCTCTTGTGGACATTTCATAGGACTCTGTTTCACCGTCTGCGGTGTGAGAATCGTTGATTGTTACAAGAATATCATTTTTCATTATTTTTCTTCCAATGCTAAATTTATAAGTCTGTCAATAAGCTCTGCGTAAGGGATTCCCGATGCATCAAGCATTTTTGTATACATACTGATTGGTGTAAATCCGGGAAGATTATTGATTTCGTTAAACAAAATGTCACCGTTGCTCTTTCTTACAAAAAAGTCAACTCTTGAAATACCCGAACATCCCAACGCTTTGTACGCTTTGATTGCATAAGCTCTGATCTTATCCGATATATCTGCCGGTAAATCTGCAGGAATACATAAAGTTGAATCGTCGCTTATATACTTTGCTTCATAATCGTAAAACTCATTTGCAGGTTTGATTTCACCAAGAACGGATGCAATAGGATTGCTGTTACCCAGAACGGAGCATTCAATCTCTCTTCCGTCAATAAATTCTTCGGCAACAACTTTTGAGTCTTCTTTAAAAGCAACATCCATAGCGGTATAAATATCTTCTTTTGTCTTTGCCTTTGAAATGCCGACGGATGAACCTGCATTTGCAGGCTTAATAAACACGGGTAGTCCAAGCTTTTCAACACAATCAGAAACAAATGAATCTTTATCTGCATAGTAATCGCTCTTTGAAATACCCAGCCATTTTGCCTGCGGAATAGCAACATAATCAGCCACCATATTTGTAACGGATTTATCCATACACATCGCACTTGCAATAGTATTACATCCAACATAAGGAATCCCCGCAAGCTCCAAAAGACCCTGCATAGTGCCGTCCTCACCGTTTTTGCCGTGAAGCACGGGGAAACAAACATCAACATGTATTTTCTGAGTGCCGTCATTACGGAAAACAATAATACTGCTGTCACCGTAATTGGTGGAAATCATGGCAGGAGTACAATTATCTCTAAGCCATTCACCTGTGGGCATTTTATCAATATCGCCCTCAAAAAGCAGCCATCTGCCATCTTTTGTAATGCCCAATAATGTAACTGTATATTTATCGGACGGTATATTTGATACTACGGAATATGCAGATTGCAGAGATACCTCGTACTCACTGCTTCTGCCGCCGAAAAGAATAAGAATATTTTTCATATAACTCACTCCAAGTGCATACTATCTCATTATAATATGTATATAATTATAGTTGGAATAATGCCAAAAGTCAAGGATAATCACACAGAAAAGGCTCAAAACCCGAATGTTCGGATTCTGAGCCAAGCACATTTTAAGTGAATTAATGTAATTCCTGTTCTTTTCTGAGGCGTTCTTTTGCTTCTTCTACGGTTTCACCGTCTTTTGTAAGATATTTATCCACAAAGCTGTCCTCAATTTTGGTGTAACTGCCTACCACGGCATCCTCAATCTTTTTGTATCCGCCTACTACCGTATCACAAAGTTTCTGAAAGCCTTTTTCGCCGTCAGATGCGATTTTCTCGCTTACCTTTACAATTTTTGACTTTGCCATATTTAATTCTCATTTCCTTTCTGCTTTGAAGCAATCATAAATATTCCCGATACGAGAATAAACAAAAATGCCGCCGTACCTGTTGCGATATTCATAATAAACACATCAGTCGCTCCCCCATCTCCGAATGAAACGAACATTGAGCGTTGTAATGATACAACCGAAGCCGCCGCATCGGCACAGCTGATATTTCTTACCGTTGTAAGTATGGGTGAGTTGAATTTTCTTGCCTTAACGGCGTTCATAATTGCAAGCGTTACCTTTATTGTTGTATACAAAGCGATGGTTATCATTACGATTTCATGCTTTTTCGATACAGGTTCAAGAACAGTACAGAGTATAACGGACCCTGCCATTGATGTTGACAGAACAATCAACAACACACCTACTACTTTCATAATCCGTTTTTCCTGCACAAGATTGTCGGCTTTTCTTTCACCTGTGATAACATATATTCGCATAACGCTCAATACGAGATAATAAACACAGAATGTGAGATACCACCATGAGTTATCAATAATACCGAGAATACCGTTATAAAATGCGTATATTACATTTATTGCAAAACTGAAAAAAGCGGTTGCAAGTATGCGAAAACGGCTGTCATCAACAAATCTTGTGCCAAGCTTAAATCTGTAAAGAAAATTTTTAATCCATTTAGGCAAGATTATCACCCGAAAATCTTATTTTAATCCTTTTTTAAGAGGGATAAGTCCGAGAAGAATTACCATGCCTGCAAGACCTACAACAATACCCGTTATGTAGTTTGCCCATACAAGGCAAAGGCACATACCTGCACCGAACACCATAGAGCCAACAAGAGCTACGATAATTGTAAGTGCTGTTTTGCCCGAAATTTTAATGGGTTCTTTGTGTTCCATTTTTCTCCAGACGAATACTGTTACAAGAGCAAGGACAATACCCATTACTCCCACAACAATTCCCTGAGTCAATGAACCCCAATCCTCAACAAGAGCCATACACATACCGAGTGAAAACAAAACTCCGCTGATAATTCCTAAAACAAGTGCCACATAACTGCTTTTTTTCATAAAAAAAAGCCTCCTTTTCATATTTTGTTAAAACTTTTTTAACGCACTTGTATTATAATGTACTTGAAATTACAAAAACAACCATCAGATATCTGAATTTTGTTGGTTTTCGGAGAGATTTTAATGAGTACAGAAAAAACCAAAAGAAAAAAAGAATCCACTTTAAAGATTAAAAAGGCATTTATTGAATTTTTGCAAACAAAAGAGATAAATGAAATTACCGTTTCGGATATATGCAAACAGGCACATATAAACAGAAGCACTTTTTACGCTAATTTTCTTGATATTTACGACCTTGCAGATAAAATGCGTGATGACCTGTTCAATGATGTAAAAGAGCTTTACGGCGGCAGTTCCGACAGTATTACATTGGGAATGAATCAGCAATTAGGGGTACTCCCTCTGCTTATTCACATAAAGAACAACCAGTTATTTTTTAGCACCTACTTTAAATTGGGCTACGACGAAACGCATCAGGTTGATATTGCTGAAATTGCCGTTGATGTTGATGAAAAGATTATAAAACATATGAACTACCATATAACTTTTTTTAAAAACGGCTTTAACGCTGTTGTAAAATTATGGCTTAAAAACGGGTGCAAAGAAACACCCGAAGAAATTGCAACTGTAATACGAAACGAATATGTAGGAAGAACATTCTGATTTACGCAGTCGAAGAATCTTATTGATTCTTCGACTGTAAATTTATCCGTTGACATAGGTTTAAATATTTTGTATTATTTAATTAATATATTATGAATGGGGATAATTGATGAATATACTTGCAATCGGTGATGTTGTAAGCACCTGTGGCTGTGATTTTTTAAGAAAAAATCTGCCCACACTCAAAAGACTGAAAAAGATTGACATTTGTATTGTCAACGGTGAAAACTCTGCACAAGGCAACGGTATTCTGCCCCAATCGGCAAACCATATTCTGGACAGCGGTGCTGATATTATCACAACAGGCAATCATGCTTTGCGTCGATTTGAGATTTATGAAAAGTTCGACAGTGAATATTTCCCGCTGATTCGCCCTGCAAACTTTTACAGAACAGCTCCCGGCAAAGGCTATTACATTATTGACAAAGGTGCGGTGCAAATTGCCGTAATCAACCTGCAAGGCGTAGTTTTTATGGACGGTAACGAAAACCCCTTTGACTGCATTGACAGAATCCTTGAAGAAGTAAAATACTGCAAAATTAAAATCCTTGATTTTCACGCAGAGGCAACCGCAGAAAAAAGAGCTATGGGATTTTATCTTGACGGCAAAATTTCCGCCATGTTCGGCACACATACCCATGTACCCACAGCAGATGCGCAAATTCTGCCAAATGGTACGGGATATATCACGGACCTTGGCATGACAGGAGCCATACACTCCGTTTTAGGCATAAAACCGGAACTTGCAATAGAAAAAACACGCACAAATCTGCCTGTAAAGTTTGAGAATACTGAGGGTGCGTGCAAAATGGAGGGATGTATTTTTGAAATCGACGAAAAAACAGGAAAAACGCTTTCCGTGGAACAAATCATTATCACTTAAAATAATATGCACGATTGTTGCATTTTCCGTTCTGATATGCAGTTTTTCGGGATGCGGTGATACCGTAATATCAACCGAAGCAGACACGTATATTGACAAAACCGTTCAGACTCAAAATTCATCAATAGTTTTAAATCTGGGATATTCTGCAAGCGATTCACTCAATCCTTACTTCATGTCAACCGACCTTAACATGGATTTGATATCATTAATTTTTGAGCCTCTTTTTTATATTGATGACACATTCAGTGCAGACAACTCACTTGCAACATCATACAAGCTTGAAAACGGCTCCCTTACAGTAATGCTGGATACATCTGCGGCATTTTCCGACGGTGTGCAATTTTCATCAACAGATGTGGTATATTCTTTTAACCTTGCAAAAAATTCGTCAGTATATAAAAACAATCTTAAATATGTGGAGTCTGCATATACATCCGGCAGCAACTGCGTAATATTTAAACTTTCGGGATATTACAAAATGGCACAGGAGTCACTTACGTTCCCTATTGTCAAAAACGGTACAGCCGATACAGCAAGCAGCATCCCTACAGGGACAGGACTCTACTCTGTCAGCAAAAGCGGCGAAAATATAGCACTTAACCATAATCCCTATTGCAGAAAACCCGAACCAAACATATCAAAAATTCAGTTAAAGGCTCTTGATTCTGCATCAACTCTTATACACACTCTTGAATTGGGAACTATTGACGCATATTTTGACGATTTATCGGCAGGCAACTATTCCCAGGCTAATGCACAGACCTCAAAAACCAATATGACTAACCTTATCTTTCTGGGGATGAATTCAAGCTCCTACGGACTGTCCAACCCGTCGGTCAGAAGAGCTGTATATTATTCCGTCAACAGGCAAGCGGTAGTTTCAAACGCATTCAAGAACTACGCAGTTGAAAGCTACACTCCCTATCATCCTGATTGGTACGTATACACGGCTTCTGATTATGATTCAATGTCACTTACACTTGATTATTCAAAAGCTCAGAATCTTATGAAAAATTCAGGTTTTAATGACACTCTGAACTATACTCTCATCGTTTATTCGGGCAATAATTTTAAGGTTGCCGCCGCAAAAGAAATACAGGCAAGCCTTGCAAATATAGGCATAAACGTAACCGTATCCGAGCTTGCGTGGGATGATTACAAATCGGCACTTGCAAACGGATATTATGATTTTTATATCGGCGAAATCAAACTGCCCGACAATATGGATATGTCATCGCTTTTTTCAAACAGCAAAGCCATTTACGGTGTTTCCCCATCGGATACCACAAGTACGGCATACAGCGAATTTGCAGCAGGCAATATATCCGTAAATGCACTGACAGATTCATTCTTACAGAATATGCCCTTTGTACCCGTCTGTTTCAGAATGGGCGTGCTGATTTATTCAAATGATATCTTCCCCGCCGCTGATTGCGACATCGGAAACGTGTATAAAAATATATTTGAATGGAATAAAGAGTAACAAAAAATCACACCCGAGGCAATCGCTTCGGGTGAATATTATCTTTCGGACACATAAGTACTAAGGAGTTGAAACAGCATATTTTTTTCTTTATCGTTTAAAAGGCTTATAAGATTATCAAGCTCGGATTGAAGATAATTTTTGCTTCCTGTAGAGGTCTGGCTGATTAACTCACTCACATCACAATCAAGAATATCGGCAATATCGGAAAGTGTTGTAAGATTAATTTTTGTCGTGCCACGCTCAATATTACTTACATATCCTACCGATACAAAAAGGTGTTCTGCAAGATGCTCTTGTGTTAATCCTTTTTCCTTGCGTTTTTGCTTAATTCTGTTGCCAATCGCTTTAAAATTTACTGCCATTATCAACACCTCCAAATTAATAATAACAGTAATAGGTTGAATTATACACGCATTTATAAGTTTAATTAAATCTATAATATTGACTTTTGAAGAAAAATCTGTATAATAAACATATAAATGAAATTCGGAGGTAATTACATGAAAAAATTATCAAAAAAATTGCTGGCAGTGTTGCTTGTAATAGTCATGCTCGTACCTACAGGTACAATGGCGATAACATCAAGTGCTACTGTGTATGATTCAGAAAATTCTGAGTGGACTTTTAAAGGTGCATCATATTATGATTCTACAAATGAATATTATGTTCTAACACCAGATGAATATTGGACTAATGGTTCAATGTGGTTAGATGCTGAAATTATATCAGATTTTATGATTTCATTAGATTATTATTCAGGTAATGATGAAAATGGTGCGGACGGTATAGCTGTTGTATTTTATAACGATAATAATGATACATCAGGTAACGGTGAGGCAATGATGTATAGTGGTTTAACGGGATATGCCGTTGAACTTGATACTTATTGTAATAGTGAGCCTACTAAAGAAAATCACATTTCAATAAATACAAACAAAACACAACACTTAGCCTGGTCATTATTACAGGAATCTGAAGATGGAGAATGGCACAATCTTAAAATTATTGTGTTGAATAATGTTTGTTCTGTTTATATTGATGACAATTTTAAAATTTCCTATGAAACAGTAGCAAACGGTTATGGATGCTTGGGTATCACATCTGCAACCGGAATTCGTAAAAATCTTCATGCTGTAAAGAATATTGCAATAAAGACATCTACCGACATTGAACCAAATGAGCAAACAGTTACCGGAAAATTAACGGGAAGTTCAACAGAAAATAAAATAAGTATTGATGGCATATGGTATTATTATGATACAACCATTGACGGTCTTGCTGATGCTATTGGTGAATTTGCACTCAACGAAAGCATCACTTGTAAATTACAGTTCGGAAACATAGTTGCTTGTTCAAAAAATGAAGTGAAAAGTACTGCCGTATTAAGTGTTAACACCGTTAATAATATTACATACGATGCAACCGAAAAAGAATATGACTACGAAAAAATAAATATAAATTTAAACATAACCAACAGTATCAAAAGCACACAGAATGGTGCTATCAACACCGAATATGTTGCCGGTTATGATGTTACATTTGACAAGCTGGTAATCAATGTACAAGACGGCGATATGCTGTATTTTAAAGACGGCTTATTCGGTTTAGGAAAAACAAATGAGCTTGAAATTGAGCTTGATTCTCCTGTTACATTAAAAGCGGGTAAGGTTTTTAATTATAACGAAAATATATATGCTTTTATAAATGATGATTACAAATGGGGCGAAACAGAAACTAAAAAGGATGCCAAAATCGTTGCATACGCCTATAACGGTGACACTTTAGTGGCAATAGATGACCAAACCGTTACATTTAAAAATACTACCGCAGAAAATGCCGTTAAAAATCAGGCTGAAACCGATAAAAAAACTGAAAATGCCGCAAAGTTGCTTGATAAGACACAATGTGTGATTCAGAATGAATTTCTTTCTGAAATTTTCACTAAAGATGAATTAAAAGCCATAAGTAATGCCCTGCAATGCAAAGCTGCTCTTTTTGCTGCAACTGCAAATATCAGCAAAAATGAAACACTTGAAGATAAGCTGATTGACAAACTTCTGAAAAAAGCAGGCATAAGCAAGGATCAACTTGGAACAACTTACACAACAGACATATCTCTTGTCGCAGAAGTCAGAACACCGACTTACGGCAGATTTGAAGTTGAATTTAATGTACCAATGACATATTATGCAATAAACAACAGTGTACACTCAGGTATAGGATTTAACATAAGCTATAAAATAAGTGGAGGAAAGAACATTCCACCTGAGAAAAAATCAAACAGCTTTATAGGTACATTAACATATGCAGATATTGACGGTTTTATAAGTTCTGTTCAGGATATAGCACTTGAACAGATTGAAAATGCATATGATGATGCTTACGGTAAAAGCTTGAATAAGGTTTGCGAGATATTTTTCGGTGAAACTATGACCAAAATTCTTTCCAAAACAGCCGCACAATCATATTCACATCTCACTTTTTCCGTAATGACATTTCCTGCAAAACAAGTAAAAATACATTGTCCTGTTGATGTGTTTGTTTACGATGCAGACGGCAACCTGTGTGCAAGTGTAGAGAATAACGAAATAACAATGACTTGTGATGATATTGATATTGACGTTGTTGGTGATGAAAAGTATCTTACAATTTATGAGGGCGAGTATTCAATAGAGGTAATCGCAACAGCAAACGATACAATGGATATTACAATAGAGGAATATTCATCAACAGATGAAATGATTCGTACTGTTGCATTTAACGATGTTGAACTTACCCCAGGTGATTCTTTCAAAACCGACATAAACGAAAATTATCTTGACAATGAATATGGAATCTTAAAGAATGATGAAAATATAATTGTTGCAGACAGTAACACAGATTTAATTCATTGTGTTGAATCAGTAGAAATAATTGACCGTGAAGCAAACTGTACTGAAAACGGTGAATATCATATTGCATGTGATAAATGCGGTGAAACTGTTCTGACAGGCACAATACCGGCAACGGGTCATAATGATTCAGACCATAACGGTATTTGTGATGTTTGCGAAAGTGATTTAACAGCCTCTTGCTCCCACCTTTGCCACAGCACAAACGGTTTTATGCAGTTCATCTGGAAGATTGCAAAGTTCATTTACAAAATTTTCGGTACAAATCAATACTGCGATTGCGGTATGGCTCATTGGTAAATACATACACAAAACCGGCGGGATTATCCTGCCGGTTCATTTTAAATGTTGACAAACGATGTCGAATATTTTATAATTTGCATCGTAAGGTGTTGCCTTAAACGGTAGGCGGTTGCAATCTTCCCCTGAAAAGGGGGTGGTTATATGCATTATGTTACATACGAAGAGTTAATTGCTATTTTAGTATTAATTGTAAGCATTATCGAATTGATTATATCAATTTATAACCATAAAAAGAAATAACCGCCCATCTCTGCAAAAGTCGGCGGTTAATCTTTTAATCACGATATAAGGGGTACAACCGTCTATCGGCAACACCTTACATTTACATTATATATTCATTTTTTTTGTTTGTCAAGCCCCTCACAGGGGCTTTTTCATATTTCAAAATACTTACTTAACTTTTTGAATCGTGGTTCAAAGACGCAATATTTATCGAGTAATTTACTGAAAAATCCGATAATCGTGCCGTTGCAGACTGCCATTATCAATGTTCCGATTCCAACGCCGACGAATTCACCGAAAAGCACAAGTGACATTATAACAGAAATAACAAGGAATGCCAAATCATAAGCTGTCTTGAACTTGCTTAGTTTTATACCGAATTTTTCACTTACACCTTTTACAAAAAAATCATAAATCTGCGGATACAGATACACTTTAAAATATATTGCAATAGTAAAAGATGTAAGAACCATACCCAATACAAAATACACCACTCTCAAAGCAAAAGGGAGTGAACCTACAGGTGTAATATCGGGATTGAAATGAGGGATGACAATCTGCCATAAATCAAGCACCGCACCGTAAATCAATCCCGTTATAAATGAAGAAAGATATATGAGTTTTACCTTTTTCATCAATATGCAGAACACAACAAACATTATACCCTGCACCACATATTCACTCTGACCAAATGTGAGAAATGACACTTTCTGGCTTAATATGTACGCAGGTGAAACTATCATTGATAAGCCACAACCTGTGGTTGAAATCATGGCAACTGCAAATGCAAGAAAAACGGTTGCAAAAAGATATGCAAATTCTTCGTATATTTTAATTTTTTTCATACTTAACCTCAAAAAAATTTCCGTATCCGCTGTTTGATAAAGAAACAGAAAAAGATACGGAAAATTTAATTTATTTTGCTGCTTCGAGTGTGTTTTTAAGAAGCATTGTAATTGTCATAGGTCCTACGCCGCCGGGAACGGGTGTGATATATGATGTCTTTTCACAAACGGCATCAAAATCCACATCGCCGCACAGCTTACCGTCAGCCATTCTGTTAATACCTACATCAAGCACGACTGCACCGTCTTTTACCATATCAGCAGTAACAAAATTCGGTCTACCAACTGCCGCAACAAGAATATCTGCCTGTTTTGTAATCTCTGCAAGGTTCTGTGTTCTTGAATGACAAACTGTAACCGTTGCATTGTGTTTGAGCATAAGCATAGCCATTGGCTTACCTACAATATTGCTTCTGCCGATAATTACACAATGCTTACCGGCTATATCAATATTATAATGTTTAAGCATTTCAACCATTCCCGCAGGAGTACAGGGAGCAAAGCGGTAATCACCTGTCATAACCTTGCCGCAGTTTACAGGGTGGAACGCATCCACATCCTTATCGGGAGAAATAGCGTTAAGCACTTTTTCTTCGTCGATATGCTTGGGAACGGGAAGCTGACACAAAATACCGTGAACATCTGCATCATTATTAAGTTTCTCAATGAGAGCAAGCAATTCTTCTGTGGTTGTTTCCTCGGGCATGGCGTACTCAAAGGAGCTCATACCCACCTGCTCACAGCCTTTTTTCTTATTATTTACATAAACTCTTGATGCAGGGTCGCTGCCCACGATTATAACCGCAAGACCGGGTGTAATTCCCTGTTCTTTAAGAGCTGTAACTTCATTTTTTATATTTTCTCTTACTGCTGCGGAAACTTCCTTGCCGTCAATCCTTGTGTACATCCTCATTCTCCTCGCCATTTGTCTTGGAATTCTGCTGTGCTTCAAGCTGTTTTTTCTGAAAATTGAAAAAAGGCTTAGGCTCAATATAGTAATCCACACCCTCAATAGGCTTTGGATTTTTCTTTGTTTTTATAAGCATAAATATCATAATTGCAGTACATACCACAACGATAGCCGCCGAAAGAAGCTGTGAAACACGGATATTTGTATCGCCGATATAAAGGCTGTCCGTTCTCATACCCTCAATAATCATTCTGCCTAAACCGTACCATATGCCGTAACCGAGGAAAATCTGTCCGCTGAACTTACGGAACTTTTTGCACATTATATAAAGCAGAACAAAACCTAACATACACCACACAAATTCATAGAAAAAAGTGGGATGAACATACAGATTGTTTTCGGCTACATAGTCAGCCACATTGTTCACATTTTCAAGACCGAAAAATTCTTTATGCTTTTCGATATAAGCAATAACTTTATCGCTCATCATACCCCAATTTGCATTGGTAAAGCCTCCGAATGCCTCTTGGTTTGCATAGTTACCCCATCTGCCGATACCCTGACCGATAAGCAGGCTCATACCTGCCGCATCAAGGAGATTCCAGAAATTGAGCTTAATAATTTTACAGGTGATAAATGCCGCAAGCACACCGCCGATTATACCGCCGTAGATTGCAAGTCCGCCTTCCCAGATTTTAAAAATATCAAGAAGATTGTCCTTGTATCTGTCCCAACTGAAAATGCAATAGTATAATCTTGCACCTACAATTCCGCCGATTGTTCCGTAAATGAGAATATCAATCATTTTATTAAGATCCATTTTCCATTTGTAGGTAATTCTTCCGCCGAAAAGCACAGCAAGTGTAAAGCCAAATGCAATAATCACGCCATACCACTTGATGCTTGTACCTGTTCCGGAAAACTCACAAAATACGGATGAAACATCAAAAACCTTATCTATTCCGCCGAATGTGACCTGTGTAATATTTTCAAAAAAATTCATTGTTTACTGTTCTTCCTTATTCTTCTTTATCCTGCTCCGTTTTTCATCGGAATCAGCATCCTCATCAGATTCTTCATCCCTGGGAGTGATATCAATACGCACTTTTGCAATTCGCTTATCCTCTACGGAGAGAACGGTAAATTTAAGATTTTCAAATTCAACGGTATCCATATCGCCATCTTTAGGCAAATAACCGAGTCTGCTGATAATAAAGCCTGCAAGAGTATCGTAATCATCCTGAGGAAGCTCAGCACCTACAAGCTCATCAACTTCATCAATATCCGTATTGCCCTCAACGGTAAATGTTGTATCGTTGATTTTTGCAATTTCTTCGTCTTCATCGTCATACTCGTCCTGAATATTACCGACGATAGATTCAATTATATCTTCAATAGTTACAAGACCTGCTGTGCCGCCGTATTCATCAACAACAATAGCCATCTGAATATGCTTTTCACTCATTTCGGTAAAAAGCTGACCGCACTTTTTGGTTTCGGGCACAAAATATGCCTCTCGCATAACCTCTCTTATGGACTTATCGGTGGGAATTTCTTTTCCGATATATCCTAAAAGGTCTTTTACATATACCATACCGATAATGTTATCGGGATCATCATCAAAAACGGGAATTCTCGAATATCCGTCAGCAATCGCAACTTTTATAACCTCGCTGACAGGTTCGTCTGCTTCAACGGCAGTCATATCAACACGGTGCGTCATAATATCACCTGCGTCAATATCATCAAGCTCAAAAATATTACTTATCATTTCAGCCTGAGTGTTTTCAATAACACCGCTTTCTTCACCAACATCCACCATCATAAGTATTTCTTCTTCAGTGACCTTTTCCTCGTCGGCAGTAGGGTCAATACCGAAAAGACGGACAATAGTGTTAGTTGAGAAAGCAAGAACTTTTACAACAGGCTTTGTTATTTTCATAAAAACGAGCAAAAAGCCAACGATTTTATAAGATATTTTTTCAGCTTTCTGCATCGCAATTTTTTTTGGAACAAGCTCACCTAAAACAAGGGAGAAGTAAGAGATTACTATTGTAATAAGTACAAGAGAAACCGTGTCGATTATACCTACGGGAATGCCGGGCATCAAAGGTGCAACAGCGTTAGTAAGAATGGGTGCGAATGAATCAGCCGCAGCAGCAGATGTTAAAAATCCTGCGAGCGTTACACCGATCTGAATCATCGAAAGGAAATTCGATGAGTTTTCCGTAAGACGCATAATCTGTTTTGCTTTTTTGTCGCCCTCTTCTGCAAGACGCTCTATTTTCGTGTCATTAAGTGAGATAATTGCAATTTCACTCATGGCAAAAAATGCGTTAACAAAAATCAGTGCAAACAAAAGCAAAAGCTTTAATAAAATTGATACAAGTTCGCCGTCACCTTCTGCAAATGTTGATGCGGTTGTAACAGCAAGAGAAATAAAGTTACCGGGGGCAGGGTCATCCATTCAGGATACCTCTCCTTTCAAAAAATTTATTGCTATATATTATAATATATCTGATTCATTTTGTCAAATTTTTATAATAAGCATTGTAAAGAATCTGTACATTTGCTATAATAAACTAAGAGGTGACGGAAATTGAACAATTTTTTCGTTGATGCAACCGCCCGTACAGGTGATTACTATTACATAACAGGTGCAGATTACAACCACATCACAAATGTATTGCGAATGAAAATCGGTGATACATTTCTCATAAGCAATAACGGTCAGAGTCATCTTTGTGAAATTGAAAGTATTGACTGCGAAAAGGTAACGGCAAAAATTATTGAAGAAAATTATCAGAACACACAGCTACCCGTTAAAATATATCTTTTTCAAGGGCTTCCCAAAAGCGATAAAATGGAGCTTATCATACAGAAATGTGTTGAATTAGGCGTATATTCAATCATTCCCGTGGAAATGAACCGTTGCGTGGTAAATCTTGACGACAAGAAAAAGAAAAGCAAAGTATCAAGGTGGCAGGCAATAGCAGAAAGTGCCGCAAAACAAAGCAAATGCAGTATTATTCCCAAAATCGGAGATGTAATAACGTACAAACAAGCATTAGCAAAAGCAAAAGAGCTTGATTTATTGCTCGTCCCATATGAAAACGAAAGAGGAATGACAGCAACAAAAGAAGCTCTTAAAAAAATCAAAAGCGGAATGTCTGTTGGTATTTTTATAGGTCCCGAGGGCGGTTTTGATGAGAAAGAAATAATAAGTGCCGATGAATCAGGCGGGTTGCGTATTTCATTGGGAAGCAGAATACTCCGCACCGAAACTGCCGCAATTACTTCGGTAGGAATGTGTATGCTTCATATTGAAATGAATATTAACGGTGACGGTATATGAAACAATTACCCATAGAATTTGCAGAAAGAATGAAATTTATTCTCGGTGACGAATACGAAGAATATATAGAATCATTCAATGAAGAGCCTGTAAGGGCTTTTCGTGTAAACACCGATAAAATCTCCCTTGAGGATTTTGAAAAGATTAATATTTTCGGCAAAGAAAAAATCCCCTATGCCGCAACAGGATA
>CAZBVV010000031.1:0-17103 GCA_964495345.1 uncultured Eubacteriales bacterium | reverse complement strand
TGTTTATAATTCAATCGAAAAGCAATTCTGCAGAAGACTTCGTTGCAACAGTGTTTCATATCAATTATGCTTCACGTTTTTGAGGAATTTCCTATAAAGTAAAAAAAGTGTAGACCGCAAAAACGGCTACACATAAATAGTTTTAATTTTTATAAACAAAAAAATAAAGACAGGAGTAAAAAAGATGTTTTTGCTATAAATAAACTTCACCACTCGACGTACCTTTGTACGCCTACGGGCAAAGCAAAAAACAAGCTAACGCTTAATTTTTGTGAAGTTTATTCATTCTACACATTTTTTCCTATCCCCTAAAAAAGGAGTTGTGTTTACAGCTCCTTTTTAGATATCATCATTATAAAACGCATCTCTGAACCATACTTCTTCGGCTTCAAATTCTTTATTTTTAAGATAACCGAGTGCACCTGCATCGGTTGTAAAATCAAATCCCAATCTGTATGAATACAAGCACTGTTTTTTGTAGCCGCCGAACTTTTTATTAAGCTCATTCGTACCGTATTTGCCGTCACCTAAAAGCGGACATCCGATTGATGCAAAATGAGCTCTTATCTGGTGTGTTCTGCCGGTATGAAGTCGTACATCAACAAGACTCAATCCGTTTCTCGTTTCAAGCACATTATACTCGGTTATCATGGTTTTTCCGCCATCAACAGGGTGAGAGTAAACTCTTACCTTGTTCTTTTTTTCGTCCTTTATCATAAAAGATGTAAGAGTTGCACTTTTCTGCTTGGGGCAACCTATTACAATACACAGATAACGCTTGTCAATTTCTCTGTTTTTGATTTTTTCATTAAGAATACGCAGAGCCTCTGCATTTTTTGCGGCGATAACTATTCCGCCCGTGTTTCTGTCAATTCTGTTTGCAAGAGCAGGAGCAAAGGAGTTTTCTTTTTTAGGGTCATACTCCCCTTTTTCGTAAAGATACCTCATAACCCTTGTAATAAGCGTATCAACATATTCACCGTCATCGGGGTGTGACAGCACACCCGCTTTTTTATTAAGCAGAATGATATTTGCATCCTCATAAACGATATCAAGACTTGCGGGAGCTTTAAGAAAATCGTATTTATCCTGCGTTGGCTCAAAAAAATCGTCATTGATATACATTTCCACCACATCACCCACATTGAGTTTTACGGAAATATCACTTTTTTTACCGTTCACTTTAATGCGTTTGAGCCTTATGTACTTATACATAAGATTTTTAGGAAGCATGGGTGCGACTTTCTGTACAAATTTATCAAGACGCTTATCGGCGTCATTTTTTGCTATTGTAAAGGATTTCATTAAACTGTAACTCCGCCGTTTTTAAGTTCTGCCTTGATTTGCTCTCCTACAGCTCTTTTTTCCGCTTTAAGCTGTTTTCTTGCAACTGTATTCATAATAATATTAACTGCAAATAATGCCATTCCGATAAACAGACTGTACGACAGTTTAACACTCATAACATCGGGGATTGCAGAAGCAAACATTGAAGATGAAACAATAACACACACAACAGCCCCGATAAAGAGAACAAGGCTTGTTGCACAGCAAACGATATTTCCCTTTGTGTGATAGCCGAAGCCCGAAATAAGTATAACCACAAAATTGATAACACCTGCAACGATACCCAGAACAACAAGTACGAGTGCGGCATAAAGAACCGTAAATGCAGTACCCGATTCAGGCAAAGAAATAAAGTTAAACATAGCACCTATATCAACATTTCCGTTTACAATGGCAAGCACAACATCAAGCATGGATATACCCTCACTGCCGCCGGAAAAAGGCAAGGATGTTGTAATTGTTACCATTGGAAACAGGAAGAATACAAGGGGTACAAAAGTAAATACAAATCTTGCAATTCTGAATTTATTGCCGAAAAGAGAAGATTTGAATGCACCCACCGTTCTTCTGAAAGATTTGAATGCAGCATCTGCATTTTCAGCATCAGCATCAAGTCTTTCTTCCCAATTATAGTTGGGAATATTCACTTTACATACAGGACATTCCGCTTTTACATCAATAAGATGAAGTTTGTAGCCACAGTGGGGACATCTTGCCATTTATAATCATTCCTTTGTTTATTTCTATTTGTAAAGAGAGAGTTCACTGAGTATTGCAAAGTGATCGGAGGGATATATTCCGTTATATTTATCTGTAATTACTTTGTATGAATGTGCATATCCGTAATCATCATTAAAGAGAATATGGTCAATGGGGAGTTCACCGGCAGTATCACTCTTTGTGTAGCCGTGATATGTACCTATATCCATAGTTTCAGATGCAACATACATACTGTCTGCAAAGCCGCCGTTTATAAGTGTTTCATATGCTACGGTATTTGCCTTACAGTTAAAGTCGCCTATTATGACAACAGGCATATCGGGAGCGTATTCATTAGCTTTTTCAATCAGAAGCTCAGCCGACTTATTTCTTGATACAATGGAAATATGGTCCCAATGAGAATTAAATACTGCGAAAACAAATCCTGTTTCCTTATCTTCAAGAACTGCCCATGTACAGATTCTTCTGAATGTACCCATCCATGTAAGAGATGATTCGTCGGGAGTGTCGGAAAACCAGAATGTACCCGAATTAACAAGATTATATTTGTCTGTTTTATAGAAAATGGGAGAGTATTCACCCTCTGTTTCACTTTTTCCTCTGCCTCTGCCCACATGAGAATACTCCGTAAGTGCCGATTCAAGTCTTAAAAGCCAATCGTGGTCAACCTCCTGAAAGCCTGCAACATCGGGCATTTCATTCTTTACTGTGTTGACTACGCCCTCTGTGCGGTTTTCGGGACTTTTTGCACCTGTACCGTTCACATACACATTGTACGACATAATACTTATGTCACAAACCGTCTGAGCAGTTTCGGGAACAGGAGTCTGCGTTTGTGTGGGAATGTACCCCGTAAGACCGAAAAGCACCATAAAAAATGCTACTATTTTGTTAAATGTTTCAACAATATTCATTTTACCGTTCTCCTTTTATGTATAATTAATTGCAACCGCAACAAGCATAAATATCACAGAAAGCAATCCTTCGGTAAGGAACAGCTTCCACGACCATTTAAGCCATTTTTTATAGGATACAGCCACCATACCTATTGCAATTATCATAATTCCGCTTGTAGGGAATAAAAGATTGGTAAATCCGTCTGCCATGCAGAAAACCATTACCATAGACTGTCTTGTAACACATAAAAGGTCACAAAGCATACTCATAAGCGGAACTATCAGAAATGCCTTTGCCGTACTGCTGCCGATAAAAAATTCAAGCACGACGATAAAAACAAACATCAACAGAATTGCAAGGTAGGGAGATATGCCGTTCATTACCGAATCAATGGCATAAAGTAAAGTGTGCATTATTCTGCCTTCGTCGAGTATATATGTAATTGCAAGGATGCATATTATAAGCGGAACTATCGGTAATGCGGTTTTAATCCCCTTGCCGAATGCCTTAAAAAGATTTTTACCTTTAAGTCCTGCAAGTCTGCCTGCTATAAGTCCGCCCACAGGGAAGAAAATTGCCATGCAACCGAGAGATGCTACAGAGCCTATATCACTCAACGTATCGTTATTTATATTCGCTCCCACATAACTCATTACAAAGGATGCAATAATTCCCGCAAGAACAGCTAAAAGGCAGTAAACAAACGCTCTTGTGGCTTTTCTTATGTTTTTGTTTTCAAGAACGGACATTGAATCTGCCATTGAATACTTTTCTCTGTTGGCTTTGTCACTTTCATACGCTATTGACAGCTTTGGATTTTTCTCTATTTTTTTTGCGTAGCTTATAATAAATCCCGTAAGGGTTACATAAACGGCAATAAAAAATATTATTCTGAACCACAGTCCCGAAAAAACCTCAATGGATGCAAGCTTCTGCACCGTTGCAACATTAAAGGGGTTGAATGTTGCGGCTGTAAAACCGAACGCAACGGCAACAAGACTCATTCCCAATCCAACAAGGGAATCCCACCCCATCGCAAGAGAAACTGCAACGGCTATCGGCACGAGTGTAAGACTTTCCTCAAGAATACCTGCCGTAGAGCTTAACAACATACAAGCAAGCACCATTACGGCAATCAGCATATACGGTCTGTTGCGGAATTTATTAACAATTACGACCATTATATATTTTAACACGCCGATTCTGTCAAGAATAAGGAACGTACCGCCTATAAGTATGATTATTGCCATAATCGCAAAACCGGTTGATGCATTGTCACCTAAAAATGCAAGTACGGGTGATGCAACAATTTTCCATAACGGCAATTTATAATCATCAAGCCTTGTGTATGTACCGTCAACAATAGAGCCGTTGGCATCTGTCTGATATTCGCCGGCGGGCACCACCTGTGTGAGTATTCCCACAAACACCAGCACAGCCAAAAGCACAGCAACAATATTGAACACAGTTTTTTTGTCTATACTCAAACCCTCTGATTGCGTTTTTTTATTTACTTCTGAAGATGTTTCACTCATAATTATTCACCGTTTTTTATGTTAATTAAGTTTGTACATGACAATTATATACAAAACAGAGCTGAATTACAAGATTATTCAAAAATTTTCTTAATGATTAAAGAAATGACTGATAAATCATAAGATTTTTTTGTATTTTTTAAAGTTTTTTAATTTAATGGTTGTAATTTCCGTTTTTGGGTGTTATAATGATATAAATTATTATGTGTTATTATGCAAAATAAACTTTTATGAAAGCACGGACAGGAGCGATTCGTAAATGGAAACAACAAAAACTTTTGCCATTAGCAAGGATGGTTTTCTTCTCAATGATGAACCGTTTACCGTTGTAGCGGGAGCTATCCATTATTTCAGAATACCAAAAGAATATTGGCGTGACAGAATGCTCAAGCTCAAAGCTTGCGGCTTCAACACGGTTGAAACCTACGTTGCATGGAACTGTCATCAGAAAAACGAAGACACTTTCGATTTCAGCGACAATAACAATATTGAGGAATTTCTTGATATCGCCGCAGACCTCGGTCTTTACGCTATCGTAAGACCCGGTCCTTACATCGGCGGTGAATGGGAGTTCGGCGGCTTCCCCTGGTGGCTGCTTAAATACGACGATATTGAGCTTCGTTGCATGAACGAAAGATACATAAATCTTGTAGACAAATATTTTGATGAGCTTATTCCCCGTCTTGCTACTCACCAGATTACCAAGGGCGGTAACGTTATTATGGTTCAGGTTGAGAATGAGTACGGCAGCTACGGCAACGATGCAAAATATATGCAGTATATTGCCGCAGGTCTTATCAACAGAGGTATTGACGTACCTCTTTACACAGCAGACGGTATTGAAGACCATATGCTTGCAAACGGTTCTGTTGACGGAATTCTCAAAACTGTTAAATTCGGAGCAAATCCCTCCGTTAACTTCCCCTATCTTCGTGAGTTCCAGCCTGAAGGTCCTCTTATGTGTTCAGAATTCTGGAGTGGCTGGTTTGACCAGTGGGGTTACAGACATTATGAAAGAAAGCCTCAGGACGCCGCACGAAGCTTACAGCGTATCATGGCTGACGATGCCTCAGTTTCGGCATATATGTTCTGCGGCGGTACAAACTTCGGTTGGATGAACGGTGCAAACTTTGACACGGAATACAAACCCATCGTAAACAGTTACGATTCCGACGGTATTCTTACGGAAAGCGGCGACATCACAAAGAAATACGAGCTTTTCAAAAAGACTATTGCCAACCATGTTAAACAAGAAGAAGAAACAGCTCTTGACCCTCAGGTTCCCAAGGCAAAATACGGTGCGATTCCTTTCACACATTGTGCAAGTCTTTTTGATAATATTGATAAGCTTTCAAGTGCATTTGAGCTTCTTAAACCTGTTCCCATGGAAAAATTAGGTCAGGGCTACGGTTACATTCTTTACAAGACTCACATCAAAGGTCCCAGCGATTATCAGCCCCTCGTCATCAAGGAAGTACATGACAGAGCTTATATTTTCGTAAACGATGACCTTTATGCGGTACAGTCAAGAAATGATGAAGAATCAATCGTATCATTAAGAGTTCCCGCAGAGGGTATTGACCTTGCAATTCTTGTTGAAAATATGGGACGTGTAAGTTTCGGTCACGAGCTTAAAGATCGCAAGGGTATTACCGAATATGTTAGACTCGGTCAGAACTATATTTACAACTGGACTGCATATCCTCTTGAACTCAACGATCTTTCCGTTATTGATTTCAAAGCAGAAACAGATATGATATTCTTTGACCATCCCACTTTCTACAAGGCACAGTTTATCATTGAAGAGACACCTGCCGACACATTCGTTAAGCTTCCCGATTTTACAAAGGGTATGATTTTTGTAAACGGCAAACCTCTTTCAAGATATTGGAGCAAAGGTCCTCAGCTTTCTGCTTATCTTCCTGCACCGTTCCTCAATCAGGGAGTTAATGAAATTGTTATTCTGGAGCTTGAAGGATTCAAAAAAGGCAGAAAGAACCCTGTTGTTGTTCTTGACAAGCATCCCGAAATTGACGGTTAAATGTCCTTTTCTCAAATAATATTTTTTGCAGCAGAGCTTATCGGCACTGCTGCATTTTCCATAGCAGGCACTCTTGTTGCTATTCGACGTGAGCTTGATATTTTCGGTGCAGTTGTTGTTGGAACGGTAACGGCTGTGGGCGGCGGATGCATAAGAGATATTCTGCTCGGTCAATTTCCGCCTATGATGTTCAAAACACCCGTATACGCAGCATTGGCGGCAGTATTGGCAACACTTGTATTCATTCTCGAATACATCATAACAGCAAGAAAAATTCTTGAATCAAAAACTTACGAAACAATAGTAAATATTTTTGATGCTCTCGGTCTTGCAATTTTTGTTGTTGTGGGCATAAACACGGCTGCAAAAAGCGGTTACGGTGAAAATGCATTTTTGTCCATAGTTGTTGGCGTACTGACAGGCATCGGCGGCGGCATTATGAGGGATTTGTTTGTAGGAACAATTCCTATGGTTCTGAAAAAACACATTTACGCTCTTCCGGCTATTATTGGGGGAGTAATCTACTATTATATGATTAACTTCAGTGCAAATAGTTTTATATCAATTGTAATTACGATTGTATTTATAATGACTGTACGAATCCTCGCCGCACATTTCAGATGGGATTTACCTAAAATCAAGCAAAAATAAAACCGCACTTGACAAAGTACGGATAATAACATATAACATAAATGCAAGGTGTTACCGATAGACGGTTGCACCCTCTAAAGAAATTAAGTTAAAAGTTATAACCGCTTATATTTGCAGGGATTGGGCGGTTATTTCTTTTTATGCTGATAAATCGAAACAAGTAATCCGATAATGCTTATAATTATCATTGTGGATGCAAAAAGCGATTCATATGTAACATACTGCATCTGAACCACCCTCTTACGAGGGTGAGGATTCAACAGCCTTCCGTTTAAGGTAACACCTTACAGCCGGAGCATACATAATTTTACTGATATTGTCAACATTTTTAATAAACACTTCTTTTACCCATTTATATGTTTTGGCGGTTTTTACTATTGCGAAAAAGGTCGTATAAGAGTAATATATATTTATTATAATATAATACTAATTATATAGAAGGTGCTGTTTTGAATACTTCGCAGAATGTAAGAAATATTGCTATTATCGCTCACGTTGACCACGGCAAGACTACACTTGTTGACCAGATGCTTCACCAGAGCGGTACATTCAGAGCAAACGAACAGGTTGCAGAGAGAGTTATGGACTCCAACGACCTTGAAAAAGAAAGAGGAATCACAATCCTTTCAAAAAACACATCCGTTCACTATAACGGTGTTAAAATCAATATTATCGACACTCCCGGACACGCTGATTTCGGCGGTGAGGTTGAGCGTATTATGACAATGGTTGACGGCGTTCTTCTTCTTGTTGACGCATTTGAGGGTTGTATGCCCCAGACACGCTTTGTGCTTTCAAAGGCACTTGCTCTCAAGAAAAAGCCTCTTGTTGTTATCAACAAGATTGACCGTCCCGGTGCAAGACCTGCCGAGGTTGTTGATGAGGTTCTTGACCTTTTCATTGAGCTTGGAGCAGACGATGACCAGATTGAGTTCCCTGTTGTTTATGCATCTGCAAGAGAGGGTTACTCTTCACTTAACGCTGATGACCGTGAGGGTGATATGCAGCCCCTTCTTCAGGCTATTATTGACAACATCGACTCCCCCGACGGTGATGAAGAACAGCCTTTACAGCTTCTTTTCTCCAGCCTTGATTATGACGACTATGTAGGAAGAATCGGTGTTGGCAAGGTTGAGCGTGGCAGAGTTAAAATGGGTCAGAACGTTGTTATCTGTAAGCAGGACGGTACGACACAGAACGTTAAGGTTTCAAGGCTTTATCAGTTCGAGGGATTAAGACGAGTTGAGGTTTCTGATGCAAAAGCAGGTGACATTGTTGCTATTTCGGGCATCGAAGGTCTTAATATCGGTGAAACAATCTGTGATGTAAACTGTGTTGAGCCACTCCCCTTTGTAAAAATCGACGAGCCCACCATTTCAATGAACTTTATGGTTAACGACAGCCCCTTTGCAGGTCAGGAGGGCAAGTTCGTCACATCAAGAAACATCCGTGCAAGACTTTTTAAAGAGGTTGAAACAAACGTAAGCATGAGAGTTGAGGAAACCGAAAACACCGATACTTTCAAGGTTTCGGGCAGAGGTGAGCTTCATCTTTCAATCCTTATCGAAACGATGAGAAGACAGGGCTATGAATTTGCTGTTTCAAGACCCAAGGTTATTCTCAAAAAGGGTGAAAACGGCGAAACACTTGAACCTATGGAGCTTCTTATCGTTGAAGTACCCGAAGCTTATGTTGGTGCTGTTATGGAAAAAATCGGCTCACGCAAAGGTGAGCTTGAAGATATGAGCATCCGTGACGGCGGAACAACACATCTTGAATTTAAGATTCCCGCAAGAGGACTTATCGGTTACAGAAGTGAATTTCTTACCGATACAAACGGCTACGGTGTTATGAACAACCTTTTTGCAGGATATGAGCCTTACAAGGGTGATATTCAGACCCGTGACAGAGGTTCAATCGTCGTGCACGAGACAGGCGAAAGCACTGCATACGGTCTTTTTAACACACAGGACAGAGGCAGACTTTTCATCGGTCCCGGTGTACCTGTTTACGAGGGTATGATTTGCGGTGAATGTGCAAAAAATGAGGATATCGTTTGTAATGTATGCAAGAAAAAACAGATGACAAATACCCGTGCGGCAGGCTCTGACGATGCACTCCGTCTTGTTCCTCACTCAACATTAAGCCTTGAGCAAAGTATGGAATTTTTAAGCGAGGACGAGCTGCTTGAGGTTACTCCCAAAAGCCTCAGACTGCGTAAGATGATTCTTTCCAAGGAATTAAGACTTAAACAGCAGTACAGAAGAAAGTAATGCATAATTCACAATGCATAATGCATAATTATTTATCTTGAAATAAAATTATGAGCACCGATTTTGGTGCTCATTTTTATGCATAAGCAACAAAATTCCATAATTCAGCAATTAGCTATTGCATTTGTATACCAAAAAGTGCTATTATGAATTATAAAGATATTTTAGGAGGAAAACTTATGAAATCCTTTTTCAAAAAAGCTATAGCAACATTTCTTTGTGCATTAATGCTTGCAAGCTGTGCATTACCTGCGATGGCGGCAGAAGATGTTGACTACAAAATCACAGACCCCTACGAAACCGTTGATTGGGAAAGCTGGAATCATTACAAAGCAATGCTCCACGCTCACACCCTTTACAGCGACGGTGAAATGGCAATTACAGATGTTGTTGAAGAATATTATGCTCAGGGTTACGATATTCTTGCTATCACAGACCACGGTGTTGTCAACCAGGGTTGGGACAAAATTCCCGAAATGCTCCCCCTTATCGGCTACAACAAATACATTAAAAAGCTTGAACCTTTGGATTCTCAAAGATATAAAGAAATTACAACAGGTGCAGACCGTGACGGCAGAGGCATGCTTGACGTTGAAAAGGGCATCGAAATGAACGGTGTTGTTATGAGAAAGAATCATATTAACGGATTCTTCTGTGGCTACGGTCAGGGTATTTGGGGTATCGAGGAAGATTATGAAACTCCTGTTGCAGAAACAGAAAAAGCAGGCGGTATTTCATTTATCAATCATCCCGGTGACTTCTATAATGCAAGCGGTGATATAAGCAGAGCTTATGATTACGCAAACCTTAAAGACTGGTGCGAAATTTATATGAAATATGAAAGCTGCGTAGGTATTGAGGTTTATAACGAAGGTGACGGCGTTGCAAGACATGACCGTATTATCTGGGATAACATTCTTATGTACACTGTACCCAGAGGCAGGGTTGTATGGGGCTTCTCAAACGACGACTCACATTGGCTTTCAACAATCGGTCTTACAGCAGAAATGTTCCTTATGCCTGAAAATACAAACGAGGCTCTGCGTACAGCTATGGAGAACGGCACATTCTTTGCTTGCTCAACTATTTCAAAAGTAGAAATGGGTGAAGAATTCGAAGGCAACGGTGACTATGCAGTAGTTACAAACATTGTTGTTGACGAAATTGAAGATACTATTTCTGTTACAATCGAATCCAATTCTGACTATACAGTAGAGTGGATTGCAGACGGTGAAATTATTGCTTACGGCGATTCGATTGACCTTGATATGTACAGCGATAAGATTCATTCATATGTTCGTTTCCAGATTAAGAATGAGGGCGGTATCGTTCTTTCACAGCCTTTCGTTACTGATGACGGCAACTTTGAATCATATCAGTTTGAGCTTCCCGAAGACCCCGATTACGGAACAATCGGCAATTACTTCTACAATCTCTATCTCAAACTCAGAAGAACCCTTATCGGCGAGCTTATTTACAGAGCTGTTGCTCTTGACAACATTTAAACTCACAAATTTCTGCTCCGTCAGTTCGGAGCAGTTTTCTTTTTTATTCATCATTGAATTTCAGTTTATACTGTGATACAATTACAATATCAACCGAAAGGAGAAATCAAATGAAAAATATTCTCAATGCACAATGGATAAAAAGTTCTAAAATAATTGAAGATGCGTCCTGTGAATTTATAAAGGAATTCACTCTTTCAAAACCTGTAAAAAAAGCTACTCTTGAAGCTACGGCTTATGGTGTTTACGATGTGGAAATCAACGGCGAAAGAGTGGGAAATTATATTTTCGCACCCGGTTGGACAGCATATCAGAAAAGATTGCAAGTTGAAACATACGACATAACATCTTTATTGAATAATAACAATACAATCATCATCGGTGTTGCTCCCGGATGGAAAGGTTTAACCCATTTCAATTCATCAAAATTGCAGACTAAATTCTTAGGCGTAGGTGAAACTGCAGTTATTGCCGCAATCGAGATTGAATATAATGACGGCACAACCGAAACTGTTTATACAGACGATAGCTGGTTGAGCCGCAAAGGAAAAACAGTTTATTCACATCTTTACAACGGTTGCACCTACGATGCTTCATTTATTGACGAAAATCCTATGCCGTCAATTGCATTCCCCTGCAACAATGAAAATCTTATTGACCGTGACGGTGAATTAATCACAGAACATGAACATATTTCGGTTAAAGAAATCATTATTACGCCAAAAGGTGAAACTGTGCTTGATTTCGGTCAGAATATGACAGGATATGTTCAGTTTAAAATCAAGGGTAACAAGGGCGAAAAGGCAGTTATTCACCATGCGGAAGTTCTTGATGCAGACGGCAATTTTTATACCGACAACTACCGCAGTGCAAAAGCTGAATCCGCATTTATATGCGACGGTGAAGAACATATCTGCAAACCACGTTATAATTTCTTCGGCTTCCGTTACATCAGACTTGAAAATTGGAGCGACGAGGTAAAAGCAGAGAATTTTACAGCTATTGTCGTTCATTCCGATATAAAGAGAACAGGCTATTTTGAATGTTCCGATGAAAGAGTAAACAAACTTTTCAGTAACGTCATATGGGGTCAGAAAGGCAATTTCCTTGATGTTCCCACAGACTGCCCTCAGCGTGATGAAAGACTCGGCTGGACAGGTGATGCACAGGTATTCGTTAAAACAGCATCATACAACTATGATGTTGAAAAATTCTTTATAAAATGGCTTGCTGACCTGCGTGCAGACCAGACAAATTGGGGTGCTGTTCCTCATGTAATCCCCAATGTATTCCAGCCCGACGACGAATGCTCCGCCGCGTGGGCAGATGCGGCAACAATATGCCCCTGGCAGATTTATCAGACATACAACAACAAACAGCTTCTCCATGATTCACTCAAATCAATGAGAGATTATCTTGAATACATAGAATATCATACATGGGATAATATATGGGCAAAGGGACACCATTTCGGTGACTGGCTCAATCTTGACGGCAGTTCTCCTGAGGATTGCAGTCACGGTACAGACAAAGACCTTATCGCAACTGCATTTTTCATTTATTCAAGTGAGATTTATATAAAATCCTGTGCTGTATGCGGCAAAGATGCTGACAGTATTCCCGATATGCGTGAAAAATTTATTCAGGCTTTCAGAAATAAGTATATGAAAGACGGTAGAATCTTGCCCGAATACGCAACACAGACCGCTTGTGTACTTGCCTGTCATTTCGGAATAAGCGACAACATTCCCGAAACCGCAAAACAGCTCAACGAGCTTGTTACCGAATGCGGACATCTTAAAACAGGTTTTGTTGGTACACCTTATCTTCTCCATGCTCTCAGCGACAACGGTTACACAAAGACCGCATACGATTTGCTTCTTCGTGAGGAATATCCCTCATGGCTGTTCTCTGTTAAAATGGGGGCAACCACAATTTGGGAGCATTGGGACGGTATGCGTGAAGACGGCACAATGTGGAGCGATTCAATGAATTCATTTAACCACTACGCTTACGGCTCTGTTGCTGACTGGCTTTACGGAGATGCAGCAGGTATAAAAATTGACGAATCAAAGCCCGGCTTTGAGCATATAATTTTTGAACCCCTTACAGATGACAGACTTGACTTTGCAAAGGCATCTATCGAATCAAGACACGGTACTGTCAAGTCCGAATGGAAAAGAGAAAACGGCGTAGTTACATACTCATTTTCAGTTCCCGAAGGATGCACAGCAACAGTTGTTATAGACGGTAAGGAAACTGAAATTACCGCAGGTGAATATCAGTTTTAATTAAAAATCAGGAAACAAAAACTCCGGTGTCTTACGACTTCGGAGTTTTTAATTACAATTATGTAACTTATGTTGACTTTAAATTTTTATGATGCTACTATTAAAAGAAAGGGGCATTTTTATGGAAAGACAAAATCATAAAAAAACACCAAAAAAAATTATCATTATTATTTTAGTGTCAATTGTGTTTTTTGCATTAACATATTTTGCAGGTCCTTATTTAATTGCGCATTTAATCTTCGGACCATCTGAAGTTCCAGAAGATGAAAAAATCGTTACATTTGCCGACGGAACTGTTCTTAAACGAGAAGGCGGACCGACATATACCCACACTCTGTTCGGAGAATATGCTATCGAGTATGGCGACAATTCTTTTGAAACAAGACTGACTTATCTCGGTGAAGATAAAGATATAACCACTGAACGTGGAAAATTTTTCAAATACGCATTCTCAGATGACGGATACATTGCAATCCGTTTTCTCGACAGAGATCAGACATATGATGCGGAATATATTGAAGATGAAACAACATTGTATAAATTCAATCATGATGAAATAATTACCGATAAAAATATTCTTTACAATTGCAATACAGACACAATGCTTGAGTTCGACTCAATGAATGAGTTGTGTGATTACTGCACAAAAAATAATATTCAATTAGGATTATGGTACTACCCCAAAGGTTACAGTTCAAACCCTGAAGAAATTCATATTGATTTGAACGGCTGGAAGCTTACATTGAATAAAACCGGATATTATGAAACAGTTTATCAGGATTCTACACTGTTGTTTGCAGGCACTATTGATAAATATTTTATCACAGACCGATATTTATCTTTCCGATTCAGATATCTTGAGGGTTATGACTATGAAATAGAAGAAAATCCGATTATAGAATATAACCCACAAAATATTACAGACAAAAAATTTCTTCTTGATATTTATACCGAAGCATTTGTTTTTATTGATACTCAAACAGATGAATATATAATTTTCAACAGTCAAAAGGAATTAAACGAATACGCAAAATCGCTAAATTTAAATCCTGTTTGGCAAAAAATAAAATATCCCGAATAACACAAAAACCGAAGTCAAATGACTTCGGTTTTATTTTTGAATTACTTGAAATATTTAACAGCTGATGTAAACATACCGATATTGAAATCGCCGTCAACATTCTTATAAAGACCGTTGCCGATACGCTCGGAGTGACCCATCTTACCAAGAACTCTGCCGTCGGGTGATGTAATACCCTCAATAGCACATACGGAGTTGTTGGGATTGAAATGAATGTCTGTTGTGGGGTTGCCGTTAAGGTCAACATACTGTGTTGCAATCTGACCGTTAGCCGCAAGCTCCTTGACAAGTTCATCTGAGCAGAGGAATCTGCCTTCACCGTGAGAAATGGGTACTGTGTAAACATCGCCAACATTTGTTTCCATAAGCCATGGGGACTTGTTGGATGCAATTCTTGTGCGGACAAGTCTTGACTGATGTCTGCCGATTGTGTTGTATGTAAGAGTGGGGCATGATGCATCTGTATCAATTATCTCACCGTAAGGAACTAAACCTAACTTGATAAGTGCCTGGAAGCCGTTACAGATACCTGCCATAAGACCGTCACGGTTTTTAAGAAGCTCGTGTACCTGTTCTTTAACAGCACCATTACGGAAGAATGCTGTAATGAATTTACCTGAACCGTCGGGCTCGTCACCGCCGGAGAAACCGCCGGGAATGAAGATAATCTGTGACTGCTTAACTTTTTCAGCAAATGCATCAACAGATTCAGCAATAGCCGAAGCTGAAAGGTTCTTTATAACAAAGATTTCGGGATCTGCACCTGCTGTCATAAGAGCTTTTGCTGTATCAAATTCACAGTTTGTGCCGGGGAATACGGGAATAAGCACTTTGGGCTTAGCAACCTTGATTGCGGGAGCAACTCTTGTTTCAGCATTGTATGAGAATGCGGGAATTTCCTTGTTATCCTGCTCAATATTGCAGGAATAGATAGGCTCAAGCTTGTTTTCATAAATATCGAGAAGTGAAGAGAGCTCAATTTCTGTATTTGCGTACTTGATTGTTTCTTCAAGTGTTGTGTAGCCTAAAAGTGTGCCGATTTCATCTTCTGTATTGAGTTCAAGAATAAATGCACCGTAGTTGTAACCGAAAATATCGGAAAGTTCAACAGCATCGCTGTACTCAAAACCGATGCCGTTACCGAAGCACATCTTCATAACAGCTTCTGCAACACCGCCGTATGTGGGAGTATAGCAAGCTTCTACAATGCCCTTGCTCATATATCCGTATACTTCATCAAAGAGTGCCTTTTCAGAAGATGCAACGGGAAGTCCGTTTTCATCGCATTCGGGTTTAAGGATAACAACTTTATGACCTGCACCTTTGAATTCGGGAGAAACTACCTCATTTACATTACCTGTTGTAACAGCGAATGAAACGAGTGTGGGAGGAACATCAATATCTTCAAACGTACCACTCATTGAGTCCTTACCGCCGATTGATGCAATTTCATAGTCCATCTGTGCCTTGAATGCACCAAGAAGTGCTGAAAGAGGTTTACCCCAACGAGCAGGACTCTTTTCAGGCTTTTCAAAATATTCCTGGAATGTAAGATATACGTCCTCAAACTTTGCACCTGTTGCAACAAGCTTTGCAACTGATTCAACAACAGCAAGATATGCACCGTGATAAGGGCTCTTTTCCATAATAAAGGGATTGTAGCCCCATGCCATATATGAACAGGTATCCGTATGCTGTTTTTCAACAGAAACCTTATTTACCATAGCCTGAATGGGGGTAAGCTGATTCTTACCGCCGAAAGGCATAAGAACTGTACCTGCACCGATTGTGGAGTCAAAACGCTCGGAAAGACCTCTCTTTGAGCAGACATTAAGGTCGCCTGCAAGATTTTTGTATGCACTTTCAAAATCGGTAACTGTAGCTTTATCGTATGACTTGCACTTTTCGGGCATAATGTCAATATGCTTCTGTGCACCGTTGGAGTTAAGGAACTCTCTTGAAAGGTCAACAATAACCTTACCGTTCCATGTCATTGTAAGTCTGGGGTCAGCCTTAACCTTTGCTACAACTGTTGCTTCAAGGTTTTCGCTGTTTGCAATTTCAACAAATCTTGCAACATCCTTTGCTTCAACAACAACAGCCATTCTTTCCTGTGATTCGCTGATTGCAAGCTCTGTGCCGTCAAGACCCTCGTACTTTTTGGGTACTGCATTAAGGTCAATATCAAGACCGTCTGCAAGCTCACCTATTGCAACGGAAACACCGCCTGCACCGAAGTCATTACAACGCTTGATAAGTCTTGAAGCCTCTGCATTTCTGAAAAGACGCTGAAGCTTTCTTTCTTCGGGAGCGTTACCTTTCTGTACCTCTGCACCACAGTTTTCAAGTGATTCGAGAGTGTGTGATTTTGATGAACCTGTTGCACCGCCGCAACCATCACGACCTGTTCTGCCGCCAAGAAGAATAACAATATCACCGGGATCGGGACATTCTCTTCTTACGTTTTCAGCGGGAGCAGCAGCAATAACTGCACCGATTTCCATACGCTTTGCAACATAGCCGCTGTGATAAATTTCGTCAACCTGACCTGTTGCAAGACCAATCTGGTTGCCGTATGATGAATAACCTGCAGCCGCAGTAGTAACAATCTTTCTTTGGGGAAGCTTACCCTTGATTGTATCCTTAACGGGAACAAGAGGGTCACCTGCACCTGTAACACGCATAGCCGCATATACATACGAACGACCTGAAAGGGGGTCACGGATAGCACCGCCGATACAGGTTGCCGCACCGCCGAAAGG
>CAZBVV010000030.1:0-17721 GCA_964495345.1 uncultured Eubacteriales bacterium | reverse complement strand
CGTCGCTCCCTACATGGCATATCATTTAATTTCTGCTCAGCTAAATTATTGTTTACCTCAACAAAAAACTATGGGGAGTCTTTCATTTAGACTCCCCTGTTTTTAATTAAAGAATTGTAACTGTGCCGTCCTCGGAAACTTTAAGCTTATCACCTGTCTGTACTGTGTTGAGGAACTCCTCACCGAGCTGGTCAATACAGATAACCTTGCTCTTTTCCCAAACACGTGCAAGCACGATTCCGCTTGCGGCAAGTGAATCGATATGCTCCGAGAAAAGGTATACATCGGGGCTGATACCCAACTGGCAAACCGTCTGTATAACAAGACCGCCTGTTGTTGAGCCTATTGTGATAGGCAGACAAAGTGCCTTGCCCGTAATATTTTTACCGTAGAGGTCCTTATTATTCTGGTCGCCTACTTCTGCGTGATCCTTACCGCTTAAAGCCGCACTCTGGAAAGATGCAAGTGTATTGAAGCCCTGCTTAGAAACAGCTGCTTCGCCCTCCCAGTTACCTGCTGCGATAACTCTGCCTTTAAATTCTTTCATCTTATTTGACCTCCTTACCTGTGATTATGTCAAGGATTTCAGCATCCTTATAATATCTCGCCTTTGAATAAGTACGAAGCTTATTTGAGTTGGTAATCATGTTGTGTGTCATTGTGCAAACAGGGTTATTTGTGTACATAAGAGGACAAATTGATGAAAGATGCACACCTGTTCTCTTGAGAAGCTCATACTTTGCAGGTGTTTTCTTGAACTTTTCAACAACATCCGGGCTGGCAGTCATAATAGTTCTGACGGTAACCTTCTTTTTACCGTTAGCTTTAAGAGCCTTTACGATGTTATCCGTCCACAGGCAAAGCTGTGCAAAGGTAAGGTGAGGACAACCGATAAAGCAAAGGTTGGGATTTGCATCAGGCTTTTTCCACATAACGGGATATGATTTATAAACTCTTTCAAGCTCAGCATCGTCAATTATATACTCTTTAGCATCTTCGTTGATAAGGCTTGCACCCATGCGTTTTGCTTCGGGAGTAAGATTGTCGATATGGTAAAGACCAACTGCACCGTTTGATGCCGTTGCCGCACCGAAATCCTTGAGATAGGACTTAGTTTCATCGTTAAGTTCATCACCGATAAAAGCGTCAAGTCCGTAAACATAAGGAACATCTTCCATAACTTTCATACCGATGGCACTGCCGAGAATCTGTGCTTCGGGTTTCTTAGTAGTTTTAACGTATACTTTCCACTTAGCTTTTCTGCCCTCGTCGGTAAGGAAACCGAATTCGGGAACATAGCCAACAATAGCACCGAACAAATCGAGCATACCGCTGTTTCTGTTACATCTTGCACCGAGAACGGAGTTTGCGTATACAACAGCACTTGATTCTGCCCATGAAAGCACGTCGCCCTCGTTGGGAATATTGCCGACCTCATCTACGTAACAGGTACAACTGAAAGCATTATCATTTTTAAGACCTAACTTTTTAAGATAATCCTCATAGGGCTGTTGCATTGAGTACATAACCTTGTTGAAAACGATTTTTTCAACGATATTGCACTTAACGTTAGTGTAATCGAGAGGTCTGGGGTCAACGGTAAGATAACCCTGAGCCTTAATACCCTCGCTTGTAAGCTTCTCCATACAGTTGTAAAGAGGTTTGAGAACACCCATACCAAAAGATGTTACAAGGTGAGTATCCTTGTGAGTAACGGGAACAAGCCTTTTAGCTCCGAATATATCGCCGAAAAGGACGATTGTTTCAAGAACCTGCTGCATTGCTTCGCCTTTTTCGCCTTTAAGTATGGCGATCTGTTCTTCGTTCAGCTCCATTTTGTAATCAATCATCGAAAATCTTCCTTTTTTAATAGTTTTTGTTGTACAAACCATATAAATTATACAACAAGTCGAACATCAAGTCAATATGATTGTTAAAAAACTAACAGGGAAATATTAAAAAATATGCAGGAACTTAGTCTTGAATTCCCGCATAAATCATTATTTGCATAAAATATCCGTTTCGATATACTTAACTCCCATATTGTAGAGCTTTTTAGCATCTTCTGGGGTATTGACTGTCCAGAATGATACGCCGATATTTGCATCAAGTGCAAGCTTTATTGAATCTGCATCGTTCTGATCGTAATGAGGAGAAAGCCACACATTGCCGCCGATTGCCTTCGCATCTGCTATTGCTTCGGGAGTGATTCTGCCGATAAGATACCATAGTTCTATCTCGGGATTTATTTCATGAATTGCCTTTAGCTGACCTAAATCAAATGAAATAACCAATGCACTATTTTCAAGTCCTTTTGATTTTATTGCATCAACCACAGTATAAAGCAAGTCGTAATTATCGCACTTAATTTCAATCTGCGGTCGGGTTTCCGTACCTACAAACACATCAAGATATTCCTCAAGTGTGCAGATTGTTAAGCCCTCCGTATCACAATTTGAACCGTGCTTATACTTGAATGTGCGTAGTTCAGCAAGAGTGTAGTCCTTTATTTTACCCTCTTTACCAAATATTTTAAGGTCATCATTGTGATACAAAACCCATACATTATCTTTTGTAAGCTGAATATCACATTCCGCTGTGTAATAACCGAGCTCAACAGCCTTTTTATATGCAGGAAGTGTATTTTCGGGAGCAACAGCAGTTACACCTCTGTGAGCCGTGATAAAAAATTCTTTGTTTTCAAGACCGTTTTCTTTAAGAGAAATAAGGTCAAAAGCATAGTCGTACATAATAATACCTCATTTGTATGTTGTAACAATAATTTATCTCAAATAATTCAAAATTCATAATTCATAATGCATAATTGAGGAAAAGGCTTCGCCTTTTGAACCAATATTATAATGGGTAAGGGCAAAGCCCTTCAACAATTATGAATTATGCATTATACATTATGCATTAAATTATTGTTTATCTAAAATAAAATCATTCTTTCACTAATTCCAAATATTTATCATACTGCTCGGCGGTGGGTTTAAAATCCGGGTGTGAGCAACAAGGTAACTCGGGATAGATGACATCTTTATCGGGGAATGGTGAAAGATTATCGTTTTCATATTTTTTGCGGTCTTCTTCCCTGTGAAAATCTGGAATATCATAAGGCACGCCTTTTTCGAGCATACTGCGATGAGCAAGAATCGCAACTGATGCACAGGTAGTTGCAAAATATTCATCCATATACGGTCTGCGGTTTTCCCTTATGCAATCGAAAAATTCCTTTATAACATAAAAATCTCCGCCGCCGTGACCTGCTCTTTCAATGGCGTCTTTATCTTCAGCGTTCCATTCAGGCTCATAGGTACTATTTTCCTGTGCATTTTCGGGAACCTCCCAATCATTGTAACGCAAACAGACAGTATCACCCTGACCTCTCAGATTTTCAATCTGACCTTTTGTACCGCAGATGCGGTATGAATTGCCGTGAGCACCGAATGCCGCACATCCCGTTACTCGGTAAACAGAATTATCATCGTTAAGCGTTGTGATAATTGCGGCTCTGTCACCTACGTAAGTACCGCATATGCGGAACTCATCAAATGGTGCAAAAACAGGCATAGCCGATACCCTTTGGGGAACAGAACCTGTTATATACATAAGAGGAGCAAGAGAGTGTGTTATGTAGTATGTGCGTGGAAGATAATTTCTCCAATGCGAGGGATAAGGACGAAGTGATTTATGAGTTTCTTTATCGTCCATATTGAACGGATGATTATACTCCCCTTCCGCATAAAGCACCTTACCCAAAGTTCCGCTTTTGTATACTTTGTTCATCTCCTGATTGAAGAGCATAAAAGGATAATTCTCTGCAAGCATATAGATACCTTTGCTTTTTTCTGCGGCTCTAACAAGTGCAACACCCTGCGACATAGTGATATTACTTGTACATTCGCTCAGCACATTCAAACCTTTTTCAAGGCAACGAACGGCAAAAGGTGCGTGTTCGTGAAAACAGTTTGAAAGAAAAACCGCATCCATATCATGTTCAAGAAATTTATCAAAATCTGTATACATGGCAGGCTTATTTTCAAGACTTTGTGCCGCATCTGCCATTTTATCCTCGTCACGGTCACAAAGAGCAACAACCTCACCGCCGTTAACGATAATCGGCTCGGCAAAACCGCTGCCGCGACCTAAACCAAAAATGCCTAATCTGATTTTTTTCATATTAGCAGCCCCCTTTTTTCGGATTATATCATATTGGTAAGAATAAATCCATAAAAATAAAATTTTATTTAAAAAAATGTGAAGAAATTTTTAACAAATTCTTGACTGAACTAACTTCGTATGGTATTATTTTAATGAATTAATTTAAACGGAGGTTTAAAAAATGAAAAAATTACTCAAAAAATCATTGGCAGTTATACTGACTGTTCTTATGGTTTCAAGCTCAGTAGTATGTTTTGCTGAGGGGCTTAACCAGGATGCTGTAGACCTTCACTACGGTCAGTATAAGAATTACGTTCTCCTTGGCGACAGCGTTGCAAGCGGCTACCGTGATGAAATCACAGAAAATGATGAACTGTACAACGAATTGCACTACGATTCAACTTATTACAGATACACCGGTTCATATTCTGATGTTCTTGCTAACGCAATCATCGAAGACCGCAGCATGACTGCTCTTGCAGGTCCCGGCTACAGAACAATCGAAATGCGTTATATGCTTGAAGACGATTATGCAGCTAACTGTACTGACGAGTATCTGTTCTGGCCAAGCCATCTTTACATTTGGGAACGCATGAATAATGATCCCATGTATGCTCCCGGTTCAGAGTATTGGAGAACTCAGTTCAAGACTGCTATTGCAGAAGCTGACCTTATCACCCTCGGTGTAGGCGGTAACGACTGGGGTGCTTATCTCGGTTGGGTTGTTAACCAGATTCTCGAAGAAGAAAACGTAGGCGACCAGTTCATTCAGAAGCTTCAGGAATACATGGCAAACAACGACCTTGACCTCAGCTCAATCGAACAGTACGTTGAAATTGCTCACATGGCAGGTGCTCTTCCCGCACTTCTTGAAAAAGTACCCGCTGCACTTGAATACGGTCTCGGCAATTTCTACAACAACTGGGATATTATGATTCAGGACATTTACGACCTTAACCCCGACGTAACACTTGTTGTTCTCGGTATGAGTGACAACAGCCTTAAAGGTTATTATTACAGCTATCCCGATGCTGGTGTAGTTGGTGAACCCGTAGACGGTTTCTCAGATCCCGACGCTGATGCTGCTGTTTCTGCTACATCATCACTTATCGGTGCTGTTATGGCAATCGGTAACAAGCCCATGATTGACGGTGCGGAAAAGTTCGGCTATACATATGTAGATACTACAGGTACAACTTATGTTGACAGCCATCCCGATGCTGCAGGTCACGAATATATTGCAAACCTGATTATTGAGTCTCTTCCCCACCCCGACGTTTATGATAAGTTTACAGACGTAACTCCCGCACACAAGGCTTACAAAGACGTTGAATACGTTGTTCTTAACGGCATTATGAGCGGAACAACAGACACAACATTCAGACCCGATGCTGTATTTACAAAGGGTCAGCTTGCAGAAGCTTTCAATGCAATCAACGGCACAAACAAAGCAACTGACAGCACTGACAGAGCTTTACTTTTAAATCTTGTTATTGAATTTGTAAAGGCTTCTTTCAGCAGCGGTTTCGAAGGACTTTTCAGCGGAATTATTTACACAGTTAAATTAATTGGTGAACACAGAGGCGACTTGGGTACGACTTTCACAAGAGCTGAAGCAGCAAGCTTAATCAGAGAATTCTGCGAACGCTGATTACTTAATTAAATAGCAAATGACCCACAGGCAAAACCTGTGGGTTGATTTTTTTTGTTTTTAGCTGATGAACAATATCTATGAAATATTTAAATAAATCATCAACGCAGCAATTATTAATACAATCATAAAAATAATACAAAAAACTGTATCAATTATATTCCGGTTATATCCGAAAATGGATTTTTTGTAACCGTATTCAGGCAGAAAAAAGTACCTTAAAAAATCAATATAAGTATTTTTACAAAGCTTAACTACACTTTTCTTTTCTGCTTTTTTTAGAATATATAGAATTTTCTTTTCAATTCTTTTGATTATTGATTTTTCTTTATACACTCGTTCTTTTGGAGCAAAACCCTCTTCAAACCGAGAAATCTCCCTCAAAACAAATGCAAATTCCTTGCAGTTTGTTTCTTTAAGTAAGTCTTTATTTAACGGATAAAAACAAAGTACAATACAATATTTCCGATTATTCTGATGTTTAAATTTACTGTTTTCTCGCTTATCAGCAAAATGCCTGAACAGTCCTTCAACAGGTCTTGTGCTACGAAAAGATGATACAGGTGTTCTAATCTCAAAATATTTTTTTAAAACAGAACAACCTATACCGTTTTCATTGAGTTGTTTTTCATATTGAGCAACTAAATATTTTATTTTATCCGTTAACTGATGCATCAAAAAACACCTCTTTTAATGTTCAAAATAAACATTTTATGAGAATGTCACATCGGTATTTAGTCCTGTAAGACAGAAAAGACTCGGATACAGAACATCATAACCTGCGGCTTTTACATTTTCAAGTTTAACCTGAACTGTGTTTGTATTGCTGCCGTTTCCTGCAATTTTTGAGGGCATATATGATGTATATGTTATGTTTTTAAATTCAACGTTTTTGATTTCAAAATTCTCGGCTTCTTCATCGTAAATGTTTACGAGAATAGCTCTGCCTTCATCACGGAAAATCTCGATATTTTCAAAATAGACACCGTCAATACTGCCTTCGCAGTTTTCTGCGGCAATAACAAGTGATGCAATTCGGTCATTATTCCATACACCGTCACGGTAAACAACGGCACAGTCACGGAACGTTACGTTGGATATATTTTTATAAACCTCACCGCAGATACCGAAGCATCTTGCATAGCCGCCCCATGCAATACAGTTTTCAAAGGTGATGTTTTCGCTGTCCATTCTGCCGCCGAGAGCTTTTACATCAAATTCATCATCAGCGGTTCTTGCGAAACAGTCTCTGATAACTGCATTCTTTGTATTACAGATTGCGTAAGCATCACAGTTACCTCTGTGTCCCATAATATCAACTTGTTCAACGGTAACATCGGTACAGCAATAAGTAATAAACGACCATTCGGGAGAGTTAAAAATCTTAATTCCCGAAACGTAGACATTTTCGCAGTCTGTAAACACAATACCTCTGCGTTCTCTTCTGTCAAGACGAGTCAAATCAAAGGCTCCACGACCTGTAAGAATAATATTTTTACAATTATAGAAATTTACAAAGGGATATCTCGTAAGACCGATTGAGTTGTCTGTCAGTGCTTCATATTCAACATATAAAGCTTCGTCTTCAACGCTCTGAATGTCATAAAGATGGTTTGCAATAAGATATGCACCCTGTTTAAGGTAAATAACAAAGTTCTCCATATCCACAAAATTAGCGTAATCAATCTCATGAACGCCCGATTCGACTACCAATACGTTTTCTTCGCCATACTGTTCAATGTATGCTTCAATTTCGGCTTCTTCATCAATCTGTTCACGAACAAAAAGAGTATAGCCGTAGTGCTGATTTGCACCGTTTACAAGGAATGTGTAAATACCCGGCTCACTGATTGAAGCGGTTATAACATTATTTTTGCATACAGCACCAACACCGAGAGATTCGGGCAGAACAATGGCATTTTTAAGAGTAATTGACGTACCTGTAAGCTCAATATTGAATGAAAATTCGCTGTCTGTATCAACATAAACTTCGGAGAATGAATGTATATCACCTGTATCGTCGGAACGGTTATATACCATTGATGCATACACGGGAATGTCAGTATCCCCTATTTTTGCGGTATAATAGGGAGAAACTATAACACCACCCACATCATCATATCCGCCTGACTGTACATATTCGGGCAAATCGGCATCTGCACGGCTTATAAATTCATCTGCAGTAAGCCCCACATCTTCCAGTGCAAAAACAGCTTCAACGGGATATTCAAGATAAGTCAAAGAAAGATTGTCCGTTTCCGGATTAAGGGTTGCCGGATAGAAAAATGACGTAAGAGTTACAGAAACCATTGTAAAAAATGAAAAAATGGCTTTAAAAAATGAATGCATAGTAACATCTCCTGTAATTGGTATATTTTTATAATAACAAATAGTATTACAAAAAGCAATAATAAAGTTAAACGGTTTAAAAAAAAACAAGCACCCTATTGGGTGCTTGCTGTTTTCTGGCAGAGGTATAAGGATTCGAACCTTAAATGACGGAGTCAGAGTCCGGAGTGTTACCGTTACACTATACCTCTACGACGAAAGCTATTATATACCAACAGCTTCCGTTTGTCAAGAGTTTTTTTATATTTTTTTTATTTATTTTTATTATTTATTAATAGTAATAAGTTTTCTTATCTGAGGAACCTGCAAAAGAATTATTGCAACCACAAGTGTTATTCCGAGTTCGGGGAGAAGATATGTTCCGTTGTATGCAAGAGAATAATAATATTTACTCATTCCCTCAGGTGCCCACTGTCCCCATACGGAAAAGCCTGTAATAAAGTGACACGCAAATCTTGCAACTATTGTCACCGCAACGCCGATATACGCACCGAGCATGGGAATTTTTTCTGTTTTGATTTTTCTGAACATACCTGCAAAGCCTATAGCCGTAAATGGTACAACGTAATCAAACAATGCAATTATAATTGCCACTCCTGCCGACATTGACGCATAAAAAACATTACCGCCCGGCAAATCCATTACAAGCTGAATTAGTGAGTACATAAGCCCCACGGCACCGCCTGTAAGATTACCGTATTTAATACCTATCAACATAATGGGGAGCATACTGCAAAGCGTTACAGAGCCGCCCATAGGCATCTGAATGATTTTGATAAAGCTGAGTACAGTTGCAAGTGCAAGCATTATCGCACATTCGGTGATTTTCAATACATTCTTCTTTTTTCTTTCGTTCATTTCTGAACCCTCCAAAATAAATATTTTGAAAAAGAAAACGCACCACATATACCAATGCAGTGCGTGAATGAAAGAATTGTAAATCCAAATCAATCTGTATATTCCCTACGCCGGCATTATCCGTATCAGGTTAAAGGGTTTGCACCAACCGTGCATCTCAGCCTATCAAAGCACCCCTATATGGTGTGTATTCAGTTTTCGGTTAGATTATATCACATTCATAAAATTTGTCAATAGCAGTATCAAAAAATTTTCCGCTGAAATAAATAATCAAAGTCCCCTCTCTGACGGCAACAGAACTGTCTGACCCTTTAAATGAATTACTGATGCCCATAGGATTGCTGTTTTCAAGCATATCGTTATAAAGAGAATATTTAAGACCTTTTTCGTAAACTCCCACGGCTTTTTCATCAAAGGAAAACACCGAAACATCACCTGTCATTTCCGATGAAAATTTAATACATGAATTTGTAATTGCAGTTATTGAATAATCACCGCAATCAAGATAAGCCTGACCGCCGTTTTTGGAAGCATAGGCAAGCAGAGCAATATTTGCATATGTGTGGTCTGCTCTTTTACCGCCCGTGCCGCCGAAAATAACAAGTCGCCCAAAGCCTTTTTCCATAGCGTATTTAACGGCAAAAGCGGTGTCCGTATCATCCTTTTCAACAGGCAGAACAAGAGTGTTTTCGTTTGCGGGGATGTACCCCAGGGAATCAAAATCTCCGATTACAAGGTCGGGCAAAATATTGTTCCTTTTACAATGTTCAAGACCGCCGTCACAGGCAATAATATAATCACCGTCATTTTTGATTATTTCTATTTTGTCTGCATCTCCGGCAGAGATAATATAACAAGTTTTCATAAGATATCCTTTCAAAAAAGGGCAGCACAAGCCACCCTTTCTTATAATTACAAGTTTAGTTATACAAATCAAGCGGAACTTTAAGCTTCTGACCTACATACAGTCCTGCTGACCTTGAAATACCGTTGTAATCACAGAATTTCTGAACATTCTCATGGCTGTCTCTGATACCGTACAGTCGAAGAATACTGTAAAGATTATCACCCGACTTAACGGTGTGAACAACATACTCACCTGTGGGAGCTTCAGTTGTATTTTCAGTTGTATTTTCTGTTGTATTTTCTGTTGTGCCTTCGGTTGTAGCCGCAGTTGTAGTTTCGGTAGCAGCCTGAGTGGTTGTTTCCTTAGCCGTGGTTGAAACTGTTGTAAGCTCTTCTGAAGAATCCTCTTCACTTACCGGTGGAGTTTTAACTTCATCTTCTGTCTGATTAACAATGCTGTCGTTATTAACAGATTCATCACCGTTATTGTTGTCGGCAGCATAGAACATAACTCCTGCCGCAACTACTACGACAACAGCAACCGCAACACAAACGGCTATAATGCCGATTCTTCTTTTTCTGTCTGCTTTTTTGTCTTCAACGGAAACTCGGTTTTTTACACTTACAACGTCTTCCGTTGCTTTTTCAAATTCTTCAAGCACTTCGTCAATGGAAACGTCGTTGTCACTAATGGGTTCAAACTCGTCGTAATCTGCCGCATCTGTTTCTTGTGCGGTTTCTTCCGTTTCCGGTGTTGAAGTATCATCAAAATCTGACTCTTCCGCAGGAGTAATGCTTTCAACGGATTTTTTTACAAAGCGTTCAGCTTCTGCAAGTGCTTCAAACCATGATTCATCCGCATCGGTATTTATCATGCCGTCATTTTCAGCCTCTGCAAGCATCTGCTCCATTCGTGCTTTTTCAAGCTCACGTGCTTCAATAATTTCAGCCTCTGCACCTTTGTCACGCCACATTCCTAAGTTAAGGATATCCTTTTTGAAGCTGTCGGAGAATACAAAACGTTTTTTCTTTTTGAGTATAAGAAGAACCATAAGAATAAGGACACCCAAAACAGTAATTACAACACCGACAACGAGTCCCGAGGGGGTGTATTTAAACTCAACGGTATGCTCGCCGGATTCCATTTTAACGCCCATAAGAGCATCGCCGACTTTAACTGTATTTTCTTCGCTGACCTCAACACCGTCTACGTAAACACTCCAGCCCTTGTCGTAAGGAACTGACGTATAGAGCATTGAACCCTTTGCAAGATTGATTGTACCCTTGATATAATCCTCGTCGTTTACGGTTACGTTAAGAGTGCCGTTTGCAACGATGTTGTTGTAAGCTTCTTCCATTCTGCTTTCTTTAAGCCCGTAAACATACTGTGTAATATTGGTGTTGTTTACGCCGTCTTTGATGCTGTAAGAGAGATAAACGCTCTCGCCTTCTTCAACATAGCCTACGTTCAGCACATATGGCTTGCCGCTTACTGACTGATTGTATGTGAAGCCATCCTTTGACACAAGAATTGACTCTACGTTACTGTTTCCGTCAAAATAAACGTAAACATTCTGACCCTCTGTAACATCATATACAAATGATATTTCGTTTGTTGCAGAAGATGTATCGGTTTTGTATATACTGAACTGACCGTCTGCAATATCATCATCACTTACGGTGTCAATATTTGTAAACAGTTCCGGTGTACCTGCAACAGGTTCAAGAAGATTCTCAACGCCGGATGCAAGGAAATAAAAGTCATTCTGTACGGCAAAGGGGTTTTCATCGCTGTAATTCCAGAGGATGTCCGTATTTTCATCCACGGCAAAAGCAACAGGCAACCAATAGTTGTTCATGTATACCGTCATGTTATCATACTCGCCCACCTTGGTGTAAAGGAAATCACCGCTGAAATCGGGCTTGTAGTTATCTGTTGCAACGTAGCTTGCGTTATTTACAACATACTTGATTGACAGCATAGAGTTATAAAGACCCGTCTGCATATTGTAGGTATAACTGTTGATTTTATTGCCGTAAAGACCTAATTTATCCTGTAAAGCGGCAACATCCTCATACGCCATTGACGTAAAGGCGGAAACACCGGGATAATAAAACCAAGAGTTATCCATTCTTGTAAGCAGAGTTACAAGCTCCATACGGTAAAATGTATCTTCGCCCTCTTTTTCTTTAATTATGTCAATAGCACCTTCGGTGTCCTCATAAGAGCTTGTGTATGCACTCTTAGTTTGCGTAACTTTATAATTAGGAGTGTCTGCAATAAGAATTTCTGCACAAACGCTTGTAATAAGAAGCAGAAGAATTGAGGACTTTACATATTTGGGATTTTTAATAAATACAAGAACTACTGCATAAATAATTGCAAAAATTACGCTTGTCCATACGACTTTAAGGTCAGCATTTGCAGAACCGATTTTTTCAACGAGTACGGCAAAACCTGCAACGCCTGCCGCAGAGGCAAGTATTGATTTTGCAGGGATTTTATCAATCTGCGTAAACACTCTGTATGCCACGTAAAGAAGGAAAAATGAATATGCAAATGAGAATCTGTAAGGTAAATCGTTGGGGAAATGGAAGCCGTGCCAGATAAAGTTAAGGTAGTTAATATTAAAGCTTAAAAAGAATACTGCCGCAACGGTTGCAGTTGCAATCTTTTCCCTGTGAGTAAATCTGTTTGAGAACATAAACAAGGGCACCAGCACAAGTGTAAGAATACCGCAGTAAACGTTAGGAAATACAGCGTCACCGCTGCTTCTGATTGTAGGAGTAACACCTGCAAGATGGTTTGCAAGGAAATCAAAGATAGAAAAATATGATGAAAAAGAGGTCGGGAAATTTGAAGATGTGGCAGATGAATTCTGCAACACGAAGAATACGGGAAGTAATGCAAACGCCGCAATCATAGCTGCAAGAACTGATGATGCCGCAAAGTTAGCACCTCGCATCATAAAGGTTGAGTTAAGAACTCTTGTCTTTAATGACTTTTTATATTTATCTTTAAGGATAATATCGGTGTGGAGCTTGTCCCCGAGAGTTCTTGATGAGAAATAAAAATACAGGAAAAATATTACGGACAAAATACAGGTCATATAAGCCATGTAATAGTTTGTCATCATAATATATGCAAGCGAAAGCACATAGGTAAGGCTTTTATTCTCGTTGATAATATACCAGATACCCAGCATTACAATCGGAAACGCAACAACCGCATCAAGCCACATAATATTCCAATAGTAAGCCACAAAATAGCCGCAGAAAGCATAGAGCAGACCGAATGAAGCAGTTGAAAGGTCTGACCTTTTTGTGATTTTGCTAAGGAAATAGGTAAATGTGAAAGCTGACGCCGCCGCTTTAACAAGAACAACACCTGCTACTGCTTCGGGAATGTTAAAATGCCCGAAAATCATTATAATAAGTGCTGTAGGACTTGAAAGGTAGTTAAAATAGTTACCTAAAAAGCTGCTTCCGAGACCCGATGTAAAGGAGTACAGCAAAGAATCCCCGCCGAAAATTCTTTCATAAAGCTCGGCAAGAAGAGGAGCGTACTGGTGATACAAATCCATTCGTAAAATAATGTTTTCACCAACAGGGAAAAATTCCCATACAATGTAGGCAAACATCATAATAACTGCGGCAATTATTGCAGAAGCAAAGCAATTTATATTGCGGCTGAAAATGTTATTGCCTTTTTTTGTAAGTTTTGTCTTCAAAAATTATCGACCCTTTCTTTTTAACATAGACTGTTTTATTTTAACATATTAATATCGGATATTCAAGTGAATAAAGTTCTTTTAAGTCGAATTTTTATAATTTTTTGAAATTTCTTTACTTTTGTCTTTTTCATACGCAGAATAAAAAAAGATGTATACCTTTTTGTTTAATTATGTCGGCTTGTTTCAAAAAAAAATGAAAAAAATAATTCCTCAAAATGTTGATTTTTAGTTTATATTGTGTTAAATTTATATTAAATTATTCTCGGAGGGAAATTTATGAATCTTAAATCCGTTATTGACAAAAAAGATGATGCCGCAAAATATATGCAAAAAGAGATTGAATACATCATCAAAACTTTTGAAAAAAGAGACCCCGGCTCAAAGGGTGAAAAACAAGCTTGTGACTACATGGCAAAAGTCCTCAAAGAGGATTGCGGATGCGAAACCGTATTCACCGAGTCATTCAAAGAGAATCCCGGCTCATTTTTCGGCTGGATATTCTTTACTATCAGCTTTGCACTGATTTCAATTCCTCTCTATTTTGTATTTCCCCTTGCATCGGTTATTTTAGTTGCAATCGGATTTGCAATCATGTTCTTCCAGTTTGGTTTGTACAAAAAAGTTGTTGACCGCTTTTTCCCCGAAAAGACAGGTTACAACGTAACTGCAATCAAACAATGCTCGGGCGAAGTAAAACGCCGCATTTTCTTTAACGGACATCCCGATGCCTGTTGGGAATGGCCCGTAAACTACGCTCTTGGCGGTATCGGTTTTGATTTGCACATTGGTCTTGCAATTATAGGTGCACTTTACTACATGATACTCGCTATTGTGAACGTTTGCATAAACGGCGTTAATTTCGGCGTAATTGACACATCATCAGGTCTTTTTAAGGCAGGTCTTGTCGGTCTTATTTTCGTTCCTTTCCTTATCGGTATGTATTGGATGTGGAACAGAAAGCGTATCGTTGACGGTGCAAACGACAATCTTTCCGGCTGTTACATGGGTATTGCTATTCTCAAGGCTCTTAAAGATGCAGGTATTGAACTTGAAAATACTGAGGTTGGCGTTATTATCTCCGGTTCGGAAGAAGCCGGACTCAGAGGTTCAATGGCATGGTGCGAAAAACATAAGAACGATTATAACGACGTTCCCACGTTCATTTATTCGTACGATACAATCCACGACCCTAAATATCTTATGGTTAACTATCGTGACCTCAACGGTACGGTTGAAGTAGATAAGGATGTGTCCGACCTGTTTATGGAGTGTGCGGAAGAACTGACTATCCCCTGCCGGAAAGGTATGGTTCCTCCCCTCGGCGGTGCGACGGATTCTGCGGCATTTGCTAAAGCAGGTTTCAGAGCAACGGGTATTACAGGTCTTAACCACGTGCTTGAAAGCTATTATCACACAAGACGTGATACATACGACAACATGAATCTTCAAGGACTTGCTAATTGTTTCGCAGTAAGCGTAAAGGTGCTGGAAGCATTTGATGACGGAGCTAAACAATAAAGTCCTTACAAAACGGTATCAACATAATCTTTAAAACACAGTTCATATAAAGCAAAAAAACAGCACCTTCGTAAGAAAGTGCTGTTTTCTAAATATAAATATTAGCCGAACCATTCCATAACAAGCTCTGAAAGAGGTTCCCAAAGACCTGTGCTTTTAAGGAAACCTTGGAGCAACTCGATGATTTTGTCTATAAGCTTATTCATAATATCCATAATTCTATCTCCTTTCTTCAGAAATAAACGGTATAATTATTTAAGTAAATTTTACAACAGGATTATTACATGATGATGTATTTTTTATGAATAAATTGTAAACTTTACTTAACAACAAAGCAATTTTTTATGCCGTAGCAGTTAAGCACTTTTACCGCCGTTTCCGAAATTATTTCACCGCTTACAACTACAGGTACGGCAGGAGGACAGCCAACTGTAGGTGCAGCACAAATCCTGCCTACCGACTCATTTACGGAAATACTCTCAAAATCAGCAAAAACCGCTTCACGGACACTCATTCTCTTTTCAGGAATGGGCATTTTTAAGTTATTTTCCGTAATTTCAAATTTGCAGGTTTTAAAAAAGCTCTTTACTCTGTCAAAATCCAAATCCGTGTTGTAGGGTGAAAACATCAAAACCGTAAAATCCGGGTCCTGATACTCACATTCAATATTCTGTTCACGCATTTTATCTCCCAATGCTCCTCTTACGGTTAGCTTCAAGGGCTCGGTTAACAGAACATTATCAATATCATGCTTTAAATTTTCAATTTTAACAATGACGCAGTTAAGTTTTTCACAAAAATCATCAGCAAGAATCCTGTTTGCAAAATCAAGAGATTGCAAAATCAGATATGACGGGCTTGTTGAGGCAAACATAGCCATCATGTTTTTTGCTTTTTCACAAAATTCATCATTATTAATATGAAGATAAGCTCCGCCTGTCAGCACAGGTAAGGTTTTGTGAGCAGAGTCGCAACACATATCCGCACCCAAATCCATAGGGTGTATTTTTTCTTTGAGAAAATGAAGATACGCACCGTGAGCGTTATCTACAAGCAACGGCACACCGAAGCTGTGAGCAACCTCTGCAAGTGAACTGATGTCCAACATATTACCCAGATAATCGGGACTTGTAACGTAGACCGCACAGGGTAATTCTTCGTATTCAGACAGTTTCTTTCTAAGACTCTCAGGTGAAATTTCACATCTGCAAAGAGAAAATGTATCATTTTCATCAAAAAGCCAATCAATGTCAATATCAAGCTGTGCACAGCCGTAAACAAGAGCTTTGTGACTGTTTCTTGATGCTAAAATCTTGTCAGAAACTCCCCTGTTTTTCACCAATGCAAGCATGGTTTTAATACAGAGCGTTGAGCCTTCCGTTGAATAGAGAGTTCTCTTTGTACCGAAAAGCTGTGATGCATTTTTCTCGCTCTCAGCGATTATCCCCTCTGCTTCAAAAAGGCTGTCTGCACCTTTTATTTCCGTAATGTCGAACTGTTCAAATCCTAAGACACAAGCACCTTTATGCCCGGGCATATGAAGCCTTGAAACGGAGCTGTCATTGTATTTTTTTACAAAATCAACTATTGGTGTATTCATATCAGTTGCCAAGGTCTTTTGCAACCTGAATCATAATTGCACATTCCATTCTCTTTTTAAACAGTTCACAACCGCTTTCGTAAATACCTCTTATTGAACCTGTTGCATGGTATGCGTTGGCGGCACAACCGCCCGAGCAATAGAGCTTTGCCCAGCAATCCTTACATTCTGCCCTTGCATACACGTTACAGCTTCTGAAATCTTCACGGACACCGTTATTGGTAACACCGTCAAAAACGTTGCCTAACTTAAATTTTTCTTCACCAACGAACTGATGGCAGGGATAGAGGTCTCCCCAAGGGGTAACAGCCATATACTCAGTACCCGAGCCGCAACCCGAAATACGCTTATAGATACAAGGACCGCCTTTAAGGTCAATCATGTAATGATAGAACGTATAGCCCTTGCCCACACGTTCACGGTTTAACATATCTACAGCAAGCTTTTCGTATTCTTTCATAACCACAGCCAAATCATCTTTAGTCAAAGCGGCAGGGTCATCGGGAGCACACACAACAGGCTCCATACTGAGCTGATCAAAGCCCAAATCGAGCATGGTATTGATATCCTTAGTAAAATCGGGGTTTGCATGAGTGAATGTACCACGCATATAGTAGCCTTTTCCGTTCCTTGATTTAACAAATTCCTGGAATTTCGGCACTATCTTTTCCCAGCTTCCGTTACCGTTAAAGTCCACACGGACAGCATCGTGAATCTCTTTTCTGCCGTCAAGACTGAGAACAACATTATGCATTTCACGGTTTGCAAAATCAATAACGTCATCATCAACAAGCACGCCGTTAGTTGTAAGCGTGAAGCGGAAATTCTTGTTTTTCTCCTTTTCGATTGAACGGGCGTACGTAACAAGGTCTTTTACAACCTGCCAATTCATCAAGGGCTCACCACCGAAAAAGTCAACCTCAAGATTAGTTCTGTTACCCGAATTTTCAACAAGAAAATCAAGTGCTCTCTTGCCCACATCAAAAGACATAACTGCCCTA
>CAZBVV010000029.1:0-17944 GCA_964495345.1 uncultured Eubacteriales bacterium | reverse complement strand
TTATATACTTTGGTGAAAATAATCGTAAAATGTATTGCTATTCGATATACAATATAATATCCGTTCCTTGCGGAAGGGATATTATTGAAAAACGACAAGTTTCTGCCGAAACTTGTCGTTTTTCTTGGAGCTGGTGACGGGATTTGAACCTGCGACCTGCGCATTACGAATGCGCTGCACTACCACTGTGCTACACCAGCATAGGTCTTATTATAATAGATTTAATCCCATTTTTCAAGTACCTATTTAAATTTATTCAGAATTTAAAAAATTTCTATTGACAAAAGTCGGATTAGGGTATATACTGTTGTTAATATTTCTTCACTCCTTTAAAGTGTTAAATGGGTGAATCTGAGAGGTGTTTTATTGTATGGCAATCAAAGTCATCATGTTAGTTGTGTTCTTTGCCGTAATGATCGGCATTGGTGTTTATTGCCGTAAACACGCAACAGATGTTAACGGATTTGTTCTCGGCGGCAGAAGCGTTGGTCCCTGGCTCACTGCTTTCGCATTCGGAACATCCTATTTTTCGGCTGTTATCTTTATAGGTTACGCCGGTCAGTTCGGTTGGAACTTCGGTCTTGCCTCCACATGGATAGGTCTTGGTAACGCATTTATCGGCTCTCTTCTTGCATGGGTGGTTCTCGGCAGAAGAACAAGAGTTATGACGCAGCATCTTGACTCAAAAACAATGCCCGATTTCTTTGACAAGCGTTTTGATTCACCCGCACTCAAAATCGCCGCTTCGGTTATTGTTTTCATTTTCCTTATCCCTTATACAGCTTCACTTTACAACGGTCTTTCAAGCCTTTTCAACATGGCATTTGACATTCCTTATTACGTATGTATAATTGTAATGGCTGTACTTACCTGTATTTACGTTCTTTTCGGCGGCTATATGGCAACCGCAATCAACGACTTTGTGCAGGGCATAATAATGCTTGTAGGTATTGTATCTGTTATCGGTGCAGTTCTCCACTCAAACGGCGGTCTTTTAAACGCTATTACAGAGCTTTCTCACGTAGATGCAGAAACATCTGCCATGGACGGTGCATTTGCATCATTCCTCGGTCCTGACCCGTTGGCATTACTGTTCGTTGTTATTCTTACATCACTCGGCACATGGGGTCTTCCCCAGATGGTGGGCAAGTTCTACGCCATCAAGAGTGAGGACGCTATCAAAAAAGGTACTATCATTTCAACAGTATTTGCAATCATTGTTGCAGGCGGATGCTATTTCCTCGGCGGTTTCGGCAGACTTTACGGCAGCCTTGAAGGCATTGTTTCAGAATCAGGCAAAGTTGCTTATGACGCAATTGTTCCCTCCATGCTCGGCACTTTGAGCAGTTACTCATGGGGAGATATAATCATTGCAATTGTTATAGTGCTTGTTCTTGCAGCTTCAATGTCAACACTTTCTTCACTTGTTCTTACATCAAGCTCAACTCTTACTCTTGATGTTATTGACAGCAAAGGCACCATGCCCGAAAAGAAAAAAATGATTATAATGCGTATATTTATCGCATTCTTCGTAGCTGTTTCAGCTGTTATAGCCATTGTTAAAGATACTTTCGGCTTTACATTTATCGCTCAGATGATGGGTGTTTCATGGGGTGCTCTTGCAGGTGCGTTCCTCGCTCCGTTCCTCTACGGTCTGTACTGGAAAAAGACCACAAAGGGTGCAGTCTGGGCAAGCTTTGCATTCGGTATCACAGTTACGATTGTTCAGCTCCTCTGTTCATTCGGAGTCATCACTTTCAGCGGTGAGGTAATGTCCTATCTGTTTGCTTCTTCAATCAGAAGCGGTGTTGTTTCAATGGTAGGCGGACTTATTCTTGTACCTATCGTAAGCCTTATCACACCCAAAATGAAAAAAGCTGACGTAGACGCAAAATTCTCTTGCTACGATAAAGAGGTTACTGTTACAGTAAAAGAAAAATTAAGCAAATAATCAAAATATTAATAGCCGAGTACGCCTTGTAGCAAAGGCGTATTTTGGCATATAAAGGAGATAAATAATATGCCTATTACAGAATATCTTGAACGCAACGCAAGACTTTATCCCAATGATGTAAGTCTTGTGGAAATCAATCCCGCAAATCAGCCGGAAAGAAACATTACATGGCGTGAATACAATCTTATTGAAGCCAGCGAATCGGAAAAATACCGCCGTGAAATGACATGGCGTGAATTTGACATCAATGCTAACCGTTTTGCAAATCTTCTTTTTACAAGAGGAATCAAAAAAGGTGATAAAGTTGCAATTCTGCTTATGAACTGCATTGAATGGCTGCCCATTTATTTCGGTATACTCAAAACAGGTGCGTTGGCTGTGCCGATGAATTACCGCTATTCTGCTGATGAAATCAAATACTGCGCAGATTTGTCCGATTCAAAAATGATGGTGTTCGGTACTGAATTTATTGAACGTGTTTCCGCCGTTAAAGATGAAATGAACATATCCGACTATTTTTATGTTGGCGAAAGAGCTGAAACTCCCGATTATGCGGATAATTATCAGGATATGACATATTTTTGCTCAAGTGTTGTTCCCCCTGTTGAAATAAATGACGATGACGATGCGGCAATCTATTTTTCATCGGGTACAACAGGCTTCCCGAAAGCTATTCTTCACCGTCATGCGGCACTTGTATCATCATGCAAGGCTGAACAGAATCACCATTCACAGACAAGAGATGACGTATTCCTTTGCATACCCCCTCTTTACCATACGGGTGCAAAAATGCATTGGTTCGGTTCGCTTCTTTCCGCAAGCAGAGCCGTCATCTTACGTGGTGTAAAGCCCGAATGGGTACTGCAAGCTGCAAGCGAAGAAAAAGCAACAATCATCTGGTTACTTGTACCCTGGGCACAGGATATTCTCGATGCTATTGACAGAGGGGACATCAATCTTGACGATTACAGACTTGCTCAATGGAGATTGATGCACATAGGTGCACAGCCTGTTCCGCCAAGCCTTATCAAAAGATGGAAAACAGTATTCCCCCATCATGAGTATGACACAAACTACGGTTTGTCTGAATCAATCGGCCCCGGTTGCGTACATTTAGGTGTTGAAAACATACATAAAGTAGGTGCTATCGGCAAAGCGGGTTACGGTTGGCAGACAAAAATTGTTGACGAGCATCGCAACGAAGTCACACCCGGTGAGGTCGGCGAGCTTGCCGTTAAGGGTGACGGCGTTATGAAATGCTACTACAAAAATCCCGAAGCTTCTGCTGAAGTTCTTACAGACGACGGATGGCTTCTTACAGGAGATATGGCAAAAACAGACGAAGACGGATTTATTTATCTTGTTGACCGTAAAAAAGACGTTATCATCAGCGGCGGCGAAAATCTTTACCCTGTACAGATTGAAGATTTCTTAAGAGCTCATGATAAAATCAAGGATGTGGCAGTTATCGGTCTTCCCGATAAGCGTCTTGGCGAAATTGCAACAGCGATCATCGAAATCAAAGAGGGAATGACCTGCACGGAAGATGAAATAAACGATTTCTGCGACGGTCTTCCCCGATACAAAAGACCTAAAAAGATTATCTTTGCTCCCGTGCCGAGAAATGCAACAGGCAAAATCGAAAAGCCGAAACTCCGTGAAATCTACTGCGGCGAAAGACTTGTTGAAGCACAGACTACAAATTAAATTATTACAAAGACCTGCATTTTGCGGGTCTTATTTTTTTGGATATTGAAAGATAAACAATAATTTATCGAATTAACAATTTACAATGTATAATGTACAATGGTGGAAAGGGCTTCGCCCTTTAACCCATTTTTATTGTTAATTAATTGTACATTGTAAATTGTACATTGTACATTAAATTATTGTTTAATTTTTTATTCTTGATTTGTTTTGAATCATCTGTTATCATATACTAAAGAGGTGTTTTTTTATGATAAAAGAATTTATGGGAAATGATTTCCTTTTAGACAACGAGCCTGCACTCAAAGCTTTTGAGGCGGCTGATAAAATGCCTATTTTCGATTGGCATTGTCATCTTTCACCAAAAGAGATTTATGAAAACAAGCAGCCTGCAGATATTGCATATCTCTGGCTGGGCGGCGACCACTACAAATGGAGAGCTATGCGTTCCTGTGGTATTGACGAAAAATACATTACGGGTGATGCAAGCGGATACGAAAAATTCAAGAAATTCGCTTCAATCATGCCCTGTCTTATCGGCAATCCAATGTATCATTGGTCACATCTTGAGCTTCGCCGTTATTTCGGTATTTACGATATTCTCAACGAGGACACCGCAGACGATATCTGGAACAGAGCAAACGCCGCTATAAATGCAGGCGGATTCACTCCCCGTGAGCTTATAGAAAAGTCAAACGTATCACATCTATGCACAACAGACGACCCGGCTGACAGTCTTGAATACCACATCCTTTTAGCACAGGATGATAGTTTCAAGTGCAAGGTTCTCCCCGCATTCAGACCCGACAAGGCTCTTGCAGTAGAAGCTCCTGCATGGAAAACGTGGCTCAGCGACATGGAAAACAGAGCAGGCAGAAAGATTGAAAGCTTTGCTGTTCTTTGCGATGTTCTTAAAGAAAGAATTGAATTTTTCCATTCTCTCGGATGCTGTGCAAGTGACCACGCATTCACATACGTTCCCTGTGAAGAAGCTACGGCACAAGAAATTGAAGCTATATTCGATAAAGGTGTAAACGGTGATGCGATATCACTCGTTGAAGCAGATAAGTTCAAAACTGCACTTCTTCGTGTGCTTGCGGCAGAATATGCAAAGCGTGGTTGGGTAATGGAGCTTCACATGGGTGCTATGAGAAACAACAACACCGCTATGTTCAAAAAATTAGGTCCTGACACAGGTTACGATTCAATCGACGACAAAGAGATTGCACAAAAGCTTTCAAGAATGCTTGATTCTCTTGCTGTTGAAGGCAATCTTCCAAAAACCGTTCTCTTTACCCTCAACCCCAAGGACAACTATGTTCTCGGAACAATGCTGGGCAATTTCCAGTCAAGCGAAGCCGAAAGCAAGATTCAGTTCGGCTCTGCATGGTGGTTCAATGACAATATCGACGGCATGAGAGAGCAGATGAAAACTCTCGGCAACCTTGGTGCGTTGGGCAAGTTCGTAGGTATGGTTACAGACTCACGTTCATTCCTCTCCTACCCCAGACATGAGTATTTCCGCCGTATCCTCTGCGGACTTATGGGAGATATGGTCGCAAAAGGACTCTACCCCAACGATGAAAAAGCTCTGGCTAAGCTGGCAGAGGACATTTCATACAATAATGCTAAAAAATTCTTTGGCATCTGAGCCATATTAAGTTACTATTTTATATTGACAAACCCCTTTTTGTGTGATAAAATTGTTAAGCCGCATGTGGCAGGCAAGGGTAACTGAACCCTTACAAGCGTTTTAACCGCCCGTCGCAGCGAGTCTATAAAAGGAAGGTAAATCAAATGTACGCAATTATCGAAACAGGCGGCAAGCAGTACAAAGTAGAAGAAGGCTCTATCGTTTTCATCGAAAAGCTTGACGTTGAAGCTGACAGCGAAGTAGTTTTTGATAAGGTTATTGCAGTAGGTGCAGATGACGGCATTAAAGTCGGTACTCCCTATGTTGCAGGTGCAACAGTTGTTGCTAAGGCTGTTAAAAACGGCAAAGGCAAGAAGATTACTGTTTCTACCTACAAGGCAAAGAAGAACGAAAAGCGTAAGATGGGTCACAGACAGCCCTACACAAAGATTGAAGTTGCTTCAATCAACGCTTAATGATTCGGGCAACCTTTTATATCCGTAACAATCAACCGCAGGGTTTTGTTATTGACGGTCATTCCGGTTACGCCGAGTGCGGTCAGGATATTGTATGTGCGGCAGTTTCCTCTGCGGCATATATGGCAGTCAACACAATAACGGAAATTCTCGGTGAAGACGTCAATGCCGATGTCAACGACGGATATATGAAAATCATGCTTTGCAGCACATCCAAAGCTGCAACGGATATCATCAGAGGTTTACAGCTTCATCTATCGGAGCTTTCCAAAGATAATCCGGATTTTATTGAAATAACTACGGAGGTGTAATTATGCTCAAGATAAACATTCAGCTCTTCGCACATAAGAAAGGTGCGGGTTCAACCCGTAACGGCCGTGATTCTGAATCAAAGAGACTCGGCGTAAAGCGTGCAGACGGTCAGACTGTTAATGCAGGAACAATCCTCGTTCGTCAGAGAGGCACTCACATCCACCCCGGCAACAATGTCGGCAAGGGTTCTGACGATACTCTTTTTGCTCTTGTTAACGGCACCGTTAAATTTGAGCGTATGGGCAAAGACCGCAAGAAGGTCAGCGTTTACGAAAACTGATTTATACAACTTGAAGCCTATGCCTGAACCGGTGTAGGCTTTTATGTTTTTTTTGAAAGGAGATATTTATGAGCAACATTTGGCATTTAATCAATCCCGAAAGAGTAACTCCCACAGATTTTATGGCTGTTGTGGAAATCCCCAAGGGTAGTAAAAATAAATATGAATTAGACAAGGAAACAGGGCTTATAATGCTTGACCGCGTGCTTCACACATCCACACATTACCCTGCAAATTACGGCTTTATTCCCAGAACTTATGCAGATGACCTTGACCCTCTTGATGTTCTTGTTCTCTGTTCCGAGCCCCTTGACCCCCTCACTCTTGTAAGATGCTATCCTATCGGCGTTATTAAAATGATTGATAACGGCAGATCCGACGAAAAAATTATTGCTGTTCCTTTCGGTGACCCCACATATAATGTTTACAGAAGTATCTTTGCTCTGCCCAGACACATCTATGATGAAATGACACATTTCTTTAAGGTTTACAAAGCTCTTGAACACAAAGATACTGCTGTTGATGAGGTTAAAGATGCAGATGAAGCAATAGATATCATTAAATCCGCATTGAATAACTACAACATTGTATTCGGAGAGTCTGCCGAATAAATATATCCGGAGGCGAATCACAATGAAAAACAAAAAATTGTTAAAAATTGTTATGTCAGCCATGTTTGCCTCCCTTGTCACAGGTCTTACATTCTTCCCAAAAATCCCCATACCGGGCGGCGGATATGTTCATCTCGGTGACACAATGATTTACCTTGCCGCAACATTTTTACCTATGCCATACGCTATGACAGCGGCTGCAATCGGCGGAGGACTTGCTGACATACTTTCGGGCTACACCGCATATGCACCGTTCACAGTTGCGGTAAAGGCTCTGATAACAATAGCTTTTTCAGATAAAAATGATAACATACTTACAAAACGCAACAAGCTTGCTCCATTATCAGGTATTGTAATCACACCGGCAATATACTTTGTCGCAGATACCGTGCTTTACGGTGTCGGTGCAGCAATCCCCGGAGTCATATGGAATTTCACCCAGGCTGCAGCAAGTATGATTGTATTTTATGTAATTGCTGCGGCTTTTGATAAAATGCAGATTAAATCAAAGTTTATAAATAGAATTTAACAGAAAGACTGTTTTTATGGAAAATATTATATACACATACGGCAACAATGTTTATTTAAATATCACAAATGCCTGTCCCTGTGACTGCGATTTTTGTGTCAGACACAACAAATCAGGTCTTGGTGATATGGGAAGTCTGTGGCTTGACCATGAACCGTCATTTGACGAAATCAAAACTGCCATTGACACTTTTGACTGGACAGGTGTTGAAAATGTTATTTTTTGCGGTTTCGGAGAGCCTACCTGTGCATTAACAAAGCTTATTGAAACTGCCGAATATATCAAAGCAACAAAAAATGTAAAAATCCGTCTTAACACAAACGGACTTTCAGACCTTATAAACAAATGTGACAACAGTGCAGAAAGAATGAACGGACTTATTGATTCCGTATCCGTAAGCCTTAACGCACCCGATGCACAGAGCTATGAAGCTGTTGTACATCCTAAATTCGGATTAAAATCCTTTGATGCCATGATAAAATTTACAAAGGATTGTCAAAAACACATCCCATCCGTTAAAATGAGCGTTGTAGATACAATCGGAGAAGAAGCTGTTGAAAAATGCAAGAATTTGTGCAAAGAAAACGGCATTGAATTGAGAATACGCTCTTACATTAAATAAAACAGTATTGGGAAAAGAGGAATAACAATGAAAAAATTAACAGCATTATTACTGTCAACAATTTTAATTCTCACTTGTCTTCCTTTATCAGTTATTGCAGATGATTCTATCGCAAGCGGAACTTGCGGTGAAAATATCCTTTGGGCTGTTGATGCACAAAATCACCTTACTTTAAGCGGTACAGGTGATATGGATAAATGGGAAAGTATGCAGGACGTTCCATGGAAAAGCTATACCATTGCGTCCGTAACGGTTGAAAACGGAATCACATCCCTTGGAAATTACGCTTTTTACGCACAGACGCAACTTGAAAGCATCATTTTGCCCGAAAGCGTAACGGAAATCGGAGATTATGCTTTTTACCGATGTGAAAACATTACAACCGCTGAAATTCCCGACGGTAATATTACAATCGGAAAATATGCCTTTTACTATTGCGAAAACCTTGAAAGTGTAACGGTAAGCCCTGTTTCAACTGAGTTTACGGCAGACGGAATTATTGGCACAAACGCATTTTACGGTTGCTCCTCACTCAGCACCCTGGAAATTCCAAAGGGCGTTTCCGTTATCAGTGAAAAGGCATTTTATGAATGTTCGGCACTTACATCAGTTGTTTTAGGCGATAATGTAACAACAGTAAACAAAGATGCCTTTAAATCCTGCACGGCTCTTGAAAATATTTCCATATCCGATAATATTGTTACAATTATGGAAAACGCATTTGCAAATACCGCATATTACAACAATACGGCAAACAGAGTAAACGGCGTTCTTTTTATTGACAACTGTCTGATTTCTGCATTCGGCACAGCAACGGGAACATACAACGTGCCCGAGGGTACAGTCCTGATTGCAGACAGTGCATTCATGGGCTGTTCAACCCTTAATGCAGTTTACATTCCGGATACGGTCAAAAACATAGGCAGCTATTCATTTGTCGATTGTACAAAGCTGACAATGGTTTCACTCAGTTCAAACATCACCGCAATCAACGACTATACATTCCTTAACTGTACGTCACTTGCAAGTGTGACAATCCCCTCAAACGTTACTTATATAGGCGTTTTTGCATTCAACAACTGCGATGCGATAACATCAATCACTCTCCCTGAGGGTATCAGCGTGATTTCAGATTCTCTGTTTTTTGATTGTGACAGCCTTGTATCAATCACAATTCCCAACTCCGTTACACAGATTGAACCCTATGCGTTTTTCAGATGTAAAAATCTTAAAACCGTAACCATAGGTAAAAACGTCAACACAATAGGTGACTCTGCATTTGACTACTGCTACGCACTTAAAAACGTTTACTTTAACGGCAGTAACCTTGCATGGAACAATATACAAATTGATTCGTACAACACAGCACTCACCAATGCAACCGTGCATTTTGCATCAATCGAAGAGGAAACCACTACCGACGGTAATACTCCTACGGAAGAATCAACCACCGCTTCAGCAGAAACCGAAGCAACAACGTCAAGTTCCGAAAAGAAAACACAGGAACAGGTAACTCAGCCCTCAACTGAGGTTACAACTGAACCTGTTGCATCTGAATCCACAACACAAAACACAACAGAAAAAGAAACTGCAACTCAGCAAATCCTTCTTATCCTGTCGGACAACAGCAATATAATTGCAAACCATGACAAAAAAACCGTAACTATTCCCGTGGAAACAAGCAAAGATATGCTTACGGAACAGGTTAAAAACGAAAAAATAAGGCTTCTCAACCCATTGGGAAAAATTATAACAACAAACGACAATGTCGGAACAGGATGCACGATTCAGATTTACGATAACAACAGAGTTGTTGCGGAATACAAGGTGATTGTGATGTGCGACCTTGACTCCAACGGTAAAATCACCGCCGCAGACGCAAGACTTGCTCTGCGTGCATCTGCAAGCATTTTCAGATTGACAGAAATATACACAATTGCAGCAGATACGGATTCCAACGGCGAAATCACCGCCGCAGATGCAAGAAGAATATTAAGAAAATCTGCACAGCTTGAATAATTACAAACAGACGGTCACCGTACGGCGACCGTTTTCGTTTTGTTTAAAAAAACGACACCTCATTTAATTTATCTTTCCTCAATGGTCACGCCTTTATAGTAATGTTTTATTATCTCATCATATGTCATACCCTGCTTTGCATACCAATCTGCACCGTATTGACTCAACCCAACTCCGTGACCGTACCCTTTCACGGTAAATGTATACTCCGAGTCCTCATATCCCACAGAAAAACATGAGCTTCTTAACGAAAACAGTTCCCTCATCTTTTCTCCGTTCATACTTTCACCGCATACCACGGCATCAAGAACAGTACCCGCATCCGAGGTGCTGTTTATTTTTATGTCAAGACCGTCACTGCTGACATTTTCGCTTCCTATAAGCTCCTTTAAATCATTATCTGAAACTGTTACCGTTGACAGGTAACGCGTGGATTCCTTATCTCCCTCACTTTCAACGCTTACAAGATAAGGAATATTAACTCCCCACACATTTTCAGCAGATTCCGTAACACCTGAACATATTGCATGATAAGCCGCCATTATGGGCTCGCCATTGTAAATGATAACCTTATCAATTACAGCGTCAACGGCGTTTGCAATCTTTTCGTAGTAGGTATCAAAAGTATCGCCCCACTTCTGCTGCATCTGTTCCTTCGTCATATACCCCTGATAGAGATTACTGTTGTCCGAAATATCTGCACCGTTCAGGCTGTCTTTTTCTCCGTTTTTCTTCTGATACTCTGCATAAGTAACAGCCGCAAGAGCCTGTGCTTTCAATGCTTCATCATCATATGATGCAGGCATTTCCGCCGCAACCGTGCCGATTATATAATCACGCATATTCAGTTCTTCCGTGGTTTCCGACGTTGTCATAAAAACGCTTATTGTGTCCTTATCATCTTCTTCATCAACCGTTTCTGCCGTCTGCTCCTGCGTTTGAGTTTCGGTAGTTTCTTCACCTTGGACTCCATTATCTGCAAAAGAAATGGCAGAAAGCGGTGCAACAAGCATAATTACCGCAACAATCACACATAAAACTCCATATAATTTCATTATTGACCGTCCTTTACTTAAAATTTGCACGCTATGTTATTGACTTTACAGCCAAAAAATTATACAATAATATGTAAAGCTTTACGGAGGTGTACACTTTGAGTAAAACAATTATACAAAACGAAGCTATTTCATTATTATGCTCTGAGCTTCGTGATAATGACTATATAAATGCCGGTGACTATGTAAAATACGGCGTAAAAAGAGGTTTAAGAAATGCCGACGGCACAGGAGTAATGGCAGGTCTTACAAAGATATGCAGCGTTGAAGGCTACTATGTTGATGACGGCGAAAAAAAACCTAAAGAAGGTCATCTTTATTACAGAGGTATAGACGTTAATGATATCGTAAATGCCTGTATCAGTGAAAACCGCTTCGGTTTTGAAGAGGTTATATGGCTGTTGCTTTTCGGCTCTCTGCCCACAACTGACCAGCTTGAAAGATTTAATGATGCCCTTGCACAAATGCGTGAGCTTCCCGAAAATTTCACGGAAGACATGATTATGAAAGCACCCTCGCCCAACATCATGAACAAAATTTCAAGAGCTGTGCTTGCTCTTTATTCTTACGATGACAATCCCGACGATACATCTATAGAAAACGTGCTCAATCAATCGTTGCATCTTATCGCACAGATGCCTTCAATTATTGCATATGCATACCAGGTTAAAAGAAGACATTATTATCATAAGAGTTTGTATCTTCATCCGCCAAAACCCGAACATCACACGGCAGAGGTTATTCTCAACTCTATCCGTTCCAACAAAAAATTCACCGATGAAGAGGCAAAACTGCTTGATATCTGCCTTATTCTTCATGCCGAACACGGCGGCGGTAACAACTCTACATTCGCAACAAGAGTTCTTTCTTCCTCGGGAACAGACACATATGCGGCTATTGCGGCAGGTGTAGGCTCATTAAAAGGTCCTAAACATGGCGGTGCAAACAGTAAAGTTGCCGAAATGGTTGACTATTTTAAATCAAGCTGTTCCGACATTACAGACAAAAATCAAGTTGCTGACAGCATTGTAAAAATTCTCAGAAAAGAGGGCGGTGACGGTTCAGGTCTTGTTTACGGTGTAGGTCATGCCGTTTACACATTATCCGACCCGAGAGCAGTTATCCTCAGAGAAAAAGCAACAGCTTTTGCACAGGGAACAGAATTTGAGCCTGAACTTATGCTGCTTAACAATATTGCCGACCTTACACCCGACCTTTTTGCACAGGTAACGGGCAAAGACAAGCCTATGTGCACAAATATTGACCTTTATTCCGGCTTTATTTACAAAATGCTTGGTATTCCCGATGACCTGTTCACTCCTCTCTTTGCAACAGCAAGACTTGCAGGCTGGTGTGCCCACAGAATCGAAGAACTTTATACAGGCAACAGAATTATCCGTCCTGCATATAAGAGCATTTCTGCCCACACAGCATATGTGCCGATTAAAGACAGATAATAAAAAATTTAATTAAAAATGGGGAGATAATATGAAAATAAAAAATTCCGTAAAGGGAATCAGACCCGACGCATCAATAATTTTAATATGTATTGCTTTGCTTGTGGTTTGCCCTGTAAGAATATTCCAAATGCTAAAAAAAATTGATTCCGTAACAGGCTTTTTTGATAATTATTCAAACGTCACAATTATGATTCTTTACGGCGTATTGGCAGTTGCGGCAATATTGATACTCATTTTAACTTTTCTGAGTGAAAAAATCCCGGCATCAATCACACCAAAGGGTAAAAGAATTCCTCTTGCAGTTGCATCTGCACTTGCCGCCGCAGGATTTTTCTATGATGCAATCAATTCATATCTTCCGAACGGCGAATCAAGTGCAACATTAATACAGAACGCACAGTCCGTATCCGTTTTCGGGCATCTTCATGCAATATTTGCATTCCTTGCAAGCTGTTACCTTATAGTTTTTGCAATATCATACTTTTCCGGTCGCTCTTTCCATAAAAAACTCAAAATTCTTTCTCTTGCACCTCTGGCATGGTCTATTGTGTGTATTTTTGAAAGAATTACAGTTATCATCAGCATTATGCGTGTTTCGGAGCTGTTCCTTGAAATCTGTGCACTTGTGTTCCTTATGATTTTCTTTATGAGTTTTGCACGTGTTGCATCCGATATCAACGCTCAGAACTCAATGTGGAGTGTTCTTGCCTGCGGAAGTATTGCGGCGATGTTCATTTTATCGTATTCTATTCCGAGAATCATGCTGATGCTTACGGGAAATGCAGATTCTCTTGTAATGGGATACCCCATTAACCTCGCACATATCGGTTGTGCTGTATTCATTCTCTTTTTCATCGTTACCGTTTTACGCAAAGGCTATGCCGTTGAGGATGTAAAAGAAATGTATGCCGAAATTCAGCAAGCACAGGAAAATGCTGAGGATACTCCCGTTATTGAACCTATGAGAGATGCTGACGGAAATGTTATAATTTACACACCCGAAGCAAATACTACTGAAAACGAAGAATAACGGGGAGCGTTTTATATGGAGCTGTTTTTGCAGAATATGCAAACTGCCGCACAGCAGGTATTTATACTTTATATAATCGTTGCGGTAGGCTTCATTTGCGACAGGTTGAATTTATTTACCGAAAAAACTGCAAGAGCCTGTAACGATTTGATGTTTTACATCGTTACTCCTTGCGTTATAGTAGGCTCTTTTCTGAATACCGAGTTCACTCCCGAAACAGGAAAAAGTTTTGCAGTAGCACTTGCTTGTTCGTTCCTTGCCCATTTTGTAGGTATTATTCTTGCAACACCCTTTTTCAACAAAAAAGGAGACGAAAATAACCCTGTTTATAAATTTGCGGCAATTTACGGAAATGTAGGATACATGGCGTTACCGCTTGCAAATGCGGTTCTCGGCGCAAAAGGTGTGTTTTATTGCTCCGGCGGCGTTATCGCACTTAACACAATAGCCTTTACCCACGGTATATGGCTTATGAACAAGGGCAAAGATGTAAAATTTGACCTTAAAAAGCTGATACTTAATCCGGGCGTTATATCGGTACTGATAGGTTTGCCGCTTTTTCTGTTTTCGGTTGAACTTCCCACACTCATCAACACGCCCATAAGCTATATTTCAAACCTTAATACGCCCCTTGCCATGCTGATTTTCGGCACGTATATATCCAAAACAGAGCTTAAAACAATTCTTAAAATACCTCAACAGTATATTGTTCTTGCAATAAGACTTTTTGCTGTGCCCCTTATTATGCTGGGCATATGCAAAATTTTATCTTTGGATACGGTATTAACCACCGCCTGCATGATTTCATCGGCGGCTCCGAGTGCAAACAATACTGTTATGTTCGCAGCAAAATATAACAAGGATACGGGAACAGCATCAAAAGTGGTAGCATTCACCAGCTTTGTTTCAATAATAACTCTGCCAATAATGATTGCAATATCCCAATTATAAAACATGAATTTCGCAAAATTACAGCTTAACGATGAAATAAAAATAAAATTATCCTCTGCAATAGATTCGGGAACACTTTCCCACGCAGTTCTTTTGACGGGAGGAACAGAAAAAGAACGCAAGGAGTTAAGTCTTTTGCTGGCACAGGCTTTGCTGTGCGAAAACAGCGAAAAACCTTGCCTTAAATGCACAAGCTGCAAAAAAATAAAGTCGGGAATACATCCGGATATAACCGTTGTTTCGGGAGAAGCAGGCAAACTCAAAAGCATTAAAATTGATACGATAAGAAGCATCAGAAGTAAAGCTTATATCGTTCCCAATGAAGCTCCCTTTCAGATTTTTATAATTCTTGAAGCATCGGGAATGGGAGAAGAAGCACAGAACGCACTTTTAAAAATTCTTGAAGAACCGCCTGCAACAGCAAGATTTATTCTTGCTTCCCGTTCAAGAGACGATTTCAGACAAACAATTCTGTCAAGAGTTACGCCTTTCGCCATAAGTGAAGACAGCGGTCAGGCGGCAGGCGAAAAAGAAAATCCCAAAGCCGTAACAGCCGCAAAGGATATACTGTCAGCTCTTGCAACAAAGAATGAATATAAGGTAATAGTCAGCACCGGAGCATTGGAAAAAGACAAAAAAACTTTTAAAGCGGCACTTGAAAAAATGCTGATTATACTGCGTAATGCAACAATATTGCACTTTTCACAATCACAAACAGATGACGACGAAACTGCAAAAAAATTATCCGCCGTGTTTTCTCCTAAGGAATTGCTTGAAATGCAAGCAAAAATCAAAGAACTTTCGGCGGATGCAGATAAAAACGCAAATGACAATCTTTTGCTTACGGGACTATCCTTAAAGCTTGTGTCATGCATTGAAAAACAGGAGGCTTAACTGCTATGGTTGAAGTTATCGGAGTAAGATTCAAAGAAACCGGAAAAATATATTATTTTGACCCAAACGGATACGCCCTCAAAAGAGGAGACAGCGTAATCGTTGAAACCGCAAGAGGAATTGAATGCGGTGAAATTGCACTTGCAAACAAGTTTGTGGAGGAATCGTCAATAGTTCCGCCCCTTAAAAAACTCATAAGAACAGCAACACAGAATGACCTTGAAATCCTTAAAGAGAACAAGCAAAAAGAGATATATGCCGCATCGGTTTTCGAAGAAAAAGTTGCATTTCGCAAACTGAATATGAAGCTGGTTGGCGTTGAGTACACATTCGACCGAGGAAAAATTATTTTCTATTATACTGCCCCTACACGTGTGGATTTCCGTGAATTGGTAAAAGACCTTGCAAACATATTCAGAGCCCGTGTTGAATTGCGACAGATAGGAGTAAGGGATGAATCAAAGCTTCTGGGTGGCTTGGGAATATGCGGCAGACCTTTCTGCTGTAAGGAATTTTTAAGCGACTTTGTGCCTGTATCAATCAAAATGGCAAAAGAGCAGGGATTACAGCTTAACACATCAAAAATCAGCGGTTCATGCGGCAGACTGATGTGCTGTCTTAAATATGAACAGGACTCATATGAGTATTTTCTCAAAATCACACCAAAAATCGGTGCAATAGTGGAAACTCCCGACGGAAAAGGTGTTGTTACGGATACAAACCTACTTACAGGTAAGCTCACGGTAAAGCTTGACCGTAATCCGCAGGCTGTACCTCAGTCATACAAAAGAGACGATGTAAAGCTTATTAAAGATGCAAAAATCACCATAGACAAGTCTGAACTTGATGCACTTAAAGAAATGGAAGGTAATTAACACAACATTTTACCCAAATTCAAAATATTAGCCATGGCTAACCGTTAAAAATATTGATTTTGCTATTGCATTTTTCAAAAAGTATGCTACAATATAGCCACAACGAATCAAAAGGAGGTTTAATCATGGCTTACAAAATCACAGATGCTTGCATCTCATGTGGTGCTTGTGCAGCAGACTGCCCCGTTGAGGCTATCTCTGAGGGTGACGGCATTTACGTAGTTGATGCTGATACTTGTATTGATTGCGGTGCTTGTGCAGCTTCTTGCCCCGTTGAAGCTCCTGTTGCTGAATAATTCAACTTGATTAAAGGACCGCTGAAAAGCGGTCCTTTTTAATATATAGAAAGTCACTCACATTACAAGTAATCCGGCATATATCAGAAACCATCTTATTCCAAAGATTGAGAACAATGTCATTAAACTGATGACATTGAAATTTGGAGGCGAGGGGAGTGATAAATCATAAAAATATTTATCATTTTATACTTATGAATAAAAAATTAAAAGTTTGTTAATTTTATTATATACCATTGAACATATTTGTTTTATACTATAATATTATATTATGAATATATATCAATCTTTGTGGGGCAAAAAAAAACTGAAAAAATGTGCTACATTTTTTTTGTAGGATTGCATTTTTTCAGACTATATAATTATTTCAAAATTCGCAATAAGCAGAAGGGTGTGGGAAGTGGGATGTGTGATGGGAGATGTACAATTACATTTGAACCATTGAAATCAGGCTCAATCGTTCACCCAGAAGATGCAACAATGGGACCATTATATTAAAATTTTTAAACAAAGGAGTAAATTATTATGAAAACAAAAATTTTATCAACTATCATCGCAATTATTGCAATATTCACAGTTTTTACAGTCGCATATGCAGACAATGTAGCGGTTATCGAGCCCGAATCAGCTTCTGATGAAGTTGTTGACGGTGCAATCGAATTCGACGAATCAAAATTCGGAGATATAAACAAAGACGGAAAGATTACCGCATCAGATGCAAGGCTTATCCTCAGGGTTGCAGCTAATCTTGAAGAAAATTCGTCCTATATTCTTATGTATGGCGATTACAACAAAGATGGTCAGATTACGGCTTCGGATGCAAGAACAGCACTTCGTGTTGCAGCAGACCTTGAAGACATAGAATGTGTTTTACGCGGACATAATCTTACTGAATACACAGCGGTTCCTACCTGTACAGAAGCCGGATACACCGCACAAAAGTGTTCAAGATGCAATTATGAAACTAATGAAAAGACAAATATAATTGATGCTACGGGGCACGATATGCAAATTATAAGCACAAAAGAAGTGTCTTGTCTATTTAATGGTTATACAGAACATGAATGCTCTGTATGCGGATTTGCCGAAAAGGATGTTATAGGTGCTAAAGGACACGATATGAAACTCGTAAAAAATGTAAAAGGGACATGTATTTCCGATGGATACACAGAATATAAATGTTCAGTTTGCGGTACAATTGAGAAAAGAGATGTAATAGAAGCCAGCGGACACAAATATG
>CAZBVV010000028.1:0-18109 GCA_964495345.1 uncultured Eubacteriales bacterium | reverse complement strand
TACAGAAGATTCTTGCTCAACAGGAATACTGTGGTGATGTTATCAATTTCAAAACTTACTCCAAGAATTTCAAGAATAAGAAAAGACTTCAGAATCCCGAAGAAAATTGGAAGATATTCAAGAATGTTCACGAGCCGATTATTGACAGAGATACTTTTGAAACTGTTCAAAAGATGAAAGCTAAAGGAAAACGCAGAGCACCCAATCCCGAACACGCTGACAAGAATATGTTCTGCGGATTGCTATACTGTGCCGATTGCGGAAGTCCATTGTGGTTCAATGTCAATCATCCGAATACTGACATCAAGTATTTTATGTGTTCCAATTACAAAGGTCGTAGAGGCACTTGTGAAGGTACACATTATGTCAGAGCCGATTCTTTGGAGCAGATAGTAATGCTTGAACTGAGAAATCTTTCAAGTTTTCTCATTGAGGATGAAGATGCCTTCGCAGATATTCTCGAGGCAAAGACAAACAAAAGCATACTGAATCAACAGAAATTCCTTGAAAGCAGTATTGATAAAGCAACTGCAAGAACAAAAGAGGTTGCCTTGATGTATGAAAAGCTCTTTGAGAAGCACATCAACGGAATTGTTAATGAAGAAAGCTTTATGCAGCTCTCACAGAAGTATGAAACAGAACGTGATGAGCTGAAAGTAAAAATTAGGCAATACCAAGAAGAGCTTTCAGAGATAGAAAACCTTCGTACAAGCAAAGAGCAGTTTACTTTTGCGGTCCGTAAGTTTATGCAGATGGAAACGCTTACACCTGCACTTTTGAATGAGCTGATTGAGAAAATCGAAGTTCATTCCATTGAGGGAAAGGGCAAGAACAAAACCCAAAGGATAGTAATTCACTACCGCTTTGTGGGAGTAATTGATAATCCCGTTAAAGAGGAAAACATTGTCCTTGAAGCAAGACAAGGCGTAGCTGTGGAGTATTTAACGGCATAACAAAAATGAGCAGGCTCAAAACCTGCTCGATACATAACAATTTAACTATGAGGAAATGTAAAAAAAGAAAAGTGAGTATTCACTTGTGTTATGAATACTCACTATGGTGCGAGAGACGGGACTTGAACCCGTACGGGATTACCACACGCCCCTCAAACGTGCGCGTCTGCCGATTCCGCCACTCTCGCATATCTGTTCTATTTGGAACGTTATGAATTATAGCAAACCAAAAGGCGTTTGTCAATACTTTTTTTAAATTTTTTTATTTTTTTATTTTAATTTTCAAAGAATAAAATTTTGCTATTGTATCAAGCCGTAAAATATTATACAATCAAAGAGGAAAATAAAATAAAAAGGACTGTTAATGATGAAAAAAAATGTCTCTATTATTCTTTGCCTTTGCCTGGTGCTTACTCCTGTTTGTGTTTTCGCATCGAATTTTCCGGAAGAAACAATGATTATGATGGGTGATGTCAACGGCGACCGCAACATTACCGCCTTCGATGCACGAAAAGCATTAAGAATCTCCGCAGAGCTTGATACGCAGGAAGATATTGATATGCTTAGTATCGACGCTGATGCAAACGGCGAGATTACCGCCTCCGATGCAAGAAATATACTCAGAAAATCCGCATCCCTATGTAATTTCAGCACGGGATTTGACGGAAACGGCGTTGCTAATGCTCTCAACACACTTAAAGCAAAAAAATATACCATCCATGCCACCACAGAAGAAATGAGCTTTACAATGGCAATCGACGGTGAAGATATTTACCTTGAAACATCCGATTTAAGCTTTTCACTCACAACCGACAAAACAGGTTCGCAGGTGTGGGAGAATTTGGGTGTTATGTACCTGGACAGCCAGCTTTATCTTACATTCACAATCAACAGCAAAGAATGTGCATGGCAGTTTTCCGATGAAGCGATAAAAATGCTTGACGACTCCTTAGACGTTGATGAATTGTTTAAGATTGCAAACACAATTTCCGACATTTTGCCGGATGTATTCAACGCTCCCGAAAAAATTGAAGAAAACGGAGAAACCCTGTTCTGCTACAAAACGGACATCACGGGCGGTTCTGAGTTTATTGTTGATACAATGGGCTGTCTAAAGCAAATCAACGATTACAACACAAACGGAAAATTAACGTCGTGCATAACTGTTGATGAGTTTTCTGCCGAAGTTTCTTCATACTATTTTGACCTTAGCAGATTTGATGAAATACAGTTGATGTAAATTAAATCAACGCAGAACAGACAACGGTAATCAACGAACCTGCCAATGCAGAGGCAACAATGGCTATTGCCGTTTTAAGTTTGTCTCTGCTGTTTTTCTGTCTGCTTTTGGGAGGTGCACCCGCAGATGTTACAAGCGTTTGTGCACGCTCACGCAATTTTCCGTCTGTCAATCCATAATACTTTGGATTAACAAAAAAAATCGCTCTTTCAAAATATTCACTGCCTGTATCGGCAACCTCAACAACCTGTCTGTTAACTCCTTTTAACATATAAACACAACCTGTTCTTAAAATTACATGATATATTTTTTGATATTAGCACACAATTATGCACAGATGTTAAATCAACCTATGGACAAATGTTACAAAAACTTTTAAAATGGCAGAATCGGTCAAGCTTTTTATACTATTTGTATACAAACTTGTATGTTCAAAACTGTTCAAAACTCTGTTCAAAATGTTGATAACTCACTGTTCTAATGGGTTTTTTAAGTCGATTTTCCGATTTTTGATATGTTCAAAACTTTTTTCGACCAATTTTTTATAATACAAAGTGTTTTACGACTTTTACACATTTATACTATTTGGACTAAAATAATAACAAAATTTTTTATAAATTTTTGTAAGAATTTTACAATGATTTATTTTCTTAAAACGAATAAAACTTTTTACGGGGAGAACAAGCAAAAATGTTTGTAAAAAATGCTGAAAATTACATTGAGGTGTCCGACTTCGGCTCAATCAACCTTGACATCACTCTTGATTGCGGTCAGTCTTTTCGTTGGCACAAAGACAAAGACGGTCTTTGGCACGGCGTTGTAAGAGGCATTGAAACGGCGGTTGAATGTATGGACGGCAAACTGATTTTTCACAATATCACCAACGAGCAATTTCATAGCGTGTTTTTTGATTATTTTGATTTGGGCAGGGATTACGATGCAATTCTTGAATCATTCAGAAAAGACGACATCCTTGCAAAAGCCATAGAGGAATACGGCACCATCCGTATACTCAATCAAGAGCCATGGGAAGCACTTTGCTCATTCATATTCTCTGCCTGCAACAACATTCCGAGAATAAAAGGAATCATTGAACGATTTTGTCTTAACTTCGGCGAGCCCACCGAATCTTCATTCTCATTTCCCTGTGCAGAAAAGACCGCAACGCTTACGACAGACGATTTAGCCATATTGCGTTGCGGATACCGTACACCGTACATTTCATCTGCGGCAAAGATGATATCCGCAGGTGAAATCAACCTTGAAAAACTAAAAACAGAATCCATGGAAACTTGCGAAAAAGAACTGATGAAAATTCACGGCGTAGGCAAAAAAGTTGCAGACTGTACAATCCTTTTCGGTCTGGGACATATTGATGCATTTCCTGTAGACCGTCACATCAGGCGAATCTGCGAGAATTTATACCCGGAGGGTTTACCCGAATGTATTGACGGTGCACGGGGAATTGCACAACAATACCTGTTCCATTTGCAAAGAACTCAAATTAATTTATAAACATCGCTTCTTGTCCGATTTTCCTTACGGTAACTTGTGTTTCAACGTCATAGGTAAATTCCGTCAACGCCTTTTCTCGGTCTTTTATAAGCTCATTATAAACCTCCGGATAGCTTAACATCAGCCGTCTGAAAAAACGGAAAATATCGCATTTTTCATCTTTAAGCTGTCGGTCAAGCAGCTCCGAAATCCCCGAATTTATATAATTCTGCGTTTGCAAGCGTATATTCTCAATATCATCTTCCGTAAGATTTCCGAAATCCGCATTTCCGTATTCAAGAATATCAACCGTACATTTTATCCTGATGCTGAAATGCGGTTTGTTATCCGCAAGCTGTGTTTCTATGTCGGTAGACGAAGAAATAATATCAAGTCCCGTCGGCACATCATCTGCAATAATACTGATTGTACCATTCTGAACATCATCGGCAACAAACATAAACATCATCGTTTCCCTTGCGGAAAGATGATTTTTTTTGCCATTTTTCGTGTAGCAATAAGTGCCTGTCACCTTGACTGTTTCACCGTCAGCATTTCTGTCTTCAACAATTTCAAGTAACGGCATGGTTACGCTTGTTGCGTCTTCCATAGATAGGTTTACCACATTATACAACGCAGTATCCACCGCCTCAGAATTTTCTTTACCCTCGAGGATAGACTTTTCAATAGTTTTTGCAGGAATTTCTCCGCCGCTTTGCACATTTAAAATGTCTGCCGCCGTACCTGTTGCCGCCGCAACGAAAACATCAGCCCTTGCCGTGTATTCCCTTACAAAAAAATCAAGAGCTTCGGCGATTTGTTCACTGCTGAAATACGAACCTATTACAATAATTCTGTTTTGAGAATAAAGAGGATATCTACCAGTATTCTCCCATAGCGAATTAAGAGCCGAAGCAACGGTTTTGCCATTGACCGTATAATTCACAACCGCTGGGGATTGTCCGTTGGCTTCAGCGGATTTTGATGTTTCAAGCACCTGTACGGTTAGGATATATTCATCGTTTTTTTCGTCATAGTCGATACCAACCCCTTCAATGATAAGGCGATTTTTTACTTCTTTATCCCCCGCAGAGCAGGAGGAAAAAAGAAAGGGAATGATTAAAACAAAAAGAACAAAACTAAGCTTTTTCATATTTTCTCTCCTTGATTTTTTCACCTGCCATAACCGACAAAGGAAGAATGACCACCGTCAGCGTAAACACAACTGCCGTTAAACCTGATGACACAACCTTAAAAAAGTTGAGTATACTTATTGATATAATTACCGTGCACACAAAAACAACAACCGCACAGGAGGAAATATAAATAACATCCCTCTTTTTGCCGAACAGGGATGTGAGCAGCAGATTACATACATAAAAAATAATAGACATCTTAACTCCCGCACAAATAAGCCATATACACGAGATTATAGCATCCAGTCTTTCCACAAAACCGATTTTTGCAATTACGGAAAGAGAGTACATATTAAAAAGCTGATTTTTACCGAAACCGCCAAGCACACCGATTATCATAAATTCCGTTGCAATAATGATAACAGACAGGGCAACTATCCAATTAAATAAGTGCTTTTTATTATGATTTTTCACATTGGGCAAAAGCAACAGTACAGCACTGAGTTCACCCGTCCTTGCACAAAAATAATAGGCGGAATCAACTGTTTGTACAAGCTCAGATGTATACACGGGCGTAAAATTAAGGATGTCAAATTTACTTACAAGTGTAACAAAAACAAATAAAAACGCTCCCAGCACAGGCACAAGATAAATCACCGCAGACCTGCCGATAGATTCAATCCCCCTGTATGCCGTATAGGCAGCAGCAAAAAGCATTATTGCGGCAAAAATAAGCACGTTCATATCCGGAAACAGCAAAGAACCTACCATAAGCTCAAATCGTGATGCTGTAATAATACCTGTGTATATCATGCTTACAAGATGAAAAAAAGCTACAATTTTTTCAAAAACAGGCGATATGCACGATGCTCTCATAAGAATTGAAGATGTGCTGTCCTTACGGATAAAAAGCATTGTGGGAATTGATGCAACAAGTATAAACAGACAAGCCGTAACAACAGCCAGAATCTCGCCCGTAGCGGAAAGATTGTTCTTTTCACCCGAGATATAACTTACCAAAGCAAATATTCTGCTCAAAAAAAGAATTGCGTAAAATTGAAAAGAAGTTATCTTAGCCGTTTTTTGCATTCACATCGCTCCCTTTAAGTTTCTGAATCTGCATAAAGCGTCTGCCAACGCTTTTCCAGCCCGAAAAAAATACTCCGTCTCTTGAAGCATACAGATCAAAAGGTGAAAAGGGTGCAGTAAACGGCACGCCGAAAGAATTTACAGAGCAAAGGTCAACAATCACCAACGAAAAGCCCAACATTATACCGTAGAGTCCAACCGTTCCGCCCACAATAATAAATATAAACCTTAAAACCGATGATGGCTGATGAAGTGTGGGAGATACTGCCGATGAAATAGCGGTAATCGCAATTACGATAAGCATAGGTGCACTTATAAGTCCCGCAGAAACTGCCGCATCACCTATAACGAGTGCACCCACTATACTTACCGTATGCCCCACGGCTTTGGGCATACGCAGACCTGCTTCCCTTACAATTTCGTATACAAAATGGATTACAACACATTCCACCACAAGGGGAAACGGAGTATTTTTAAGGGAGGAAACGAGCTCAAATATAACCTCTGACGGAAACAGCTCCTGATGAAACGTTCCCACGGCTACAAATGTACCCGGCAAAAAAACAGCTATAAAAAAGCATATAATTTTTAATATTCTTGAAATTGCCGCATAGTAAGGTCTCGCAAGATAGTCGTCCAGAGAATGAAAATTTTCCACAAAAAGATACGGCACAATCAATGCGGTGGGTGAGCCGTCTATAATCAAACCCACCCTCCCCTCGGCAATCTTTGCTGAAAAAACATCGGGTCTTTCCGTATACCCTACGGAAGAAAAAAACGACATTTTTTTGTCTTCAAGAAAAGGTATCAACGCACCTGCACCGGGAACGATATCAAGACTTGCATTTTTCAGTTTATCTTTTACCTCATTGACAATTTCGGGGGCGGCTCTTTTTGCATGATAGCATATACATACCGTTGTATTACTCCCCTGCCCTACGGTTATGTTTTCAAAACGCACATAAGGATTTTTCATCCGCCGCCTCACAAGGGTGACGTTATCCTTGTACATATCAACAAAACCTTCATGGGAACCCATTTCCTGTTGCTCGGATGCCGGCTGTTCAATACTCTTTTTAGGATATCCCTGAACGCTGAAAATCAGGCATTTCTCCACACCGTCTACAAACAGAAGCAAACATCCCGAAATAAGCATCTTGACAGCATCGGAAACAATAAGTGCTTCTTTCATGTCGCACTCGCCAATACGCATCTGACTGATATGCTCATACAAAGAGGCAGGTTGCACATCTGCTGTTTTTGTTTCAAGAACAGGAAATATTACCGCTTGGGAAACCAACAGGTTATCATACATACCGTCAAGTGCAACAAAAGCTATTTTATTACCGCAAACCTCGCCGTATTTTATAATAAGGTCAAAACTGTCACCGAAAAGCTGTCGCAACACGATAACATTATCCTGCAAATTTTTACTTATGCCGTCGGGTATGCAAGGTTCATTTTCCTCTTGGACAGGCTCGGAAAGCCGTTCTTTTGATTTTTCCCATTTTCTTAAAAAATTTTTCATATATTTCACCGCTATTGGTATACCCCATTATTTGCCGAATATTCCCATAAAAAAGGGAAATACTTTTAAGGGTGATTATGATGCTTATTACTTTAGTAAGAAGTATAATTCTGTACTTACTTTTAATCCTTACCGTAAGATTTATGGGAAAAAGACAAATAGGTCAGCTCCAGCCGGGTGAGCTTGTTATAACCATACTCATTTCCGAAATTGCGGTAATTCCCATGCAGGATAATGATATTCCCATGACACATTCAATACTTGCATTACTTTTACTTGCGTCTTTTGAAATAATTATGTCCGTAATGGCTCTTAAAAGTGCAAAAATCAGAAAGATTTTGCAGGGAAACTCCGTAGTAATAATAAAGGATGGAGTTGTTCAGCAAAAACAATTAAAAAAACTCCGATACACAATAGATGATTTACTTGAAGCATTACGACAGCAAGGTGTATTCAATATCTCAGATGTACAGTATGCCATAGCCGAAACAGACGGTTCACTAAGTATACTTTTAAAGCCCGAAAAACGAAGTGTTGCAATAGAAAACACAAATTTCAGTCCAAATGATGACGGATTAAAAACCGTTATTATCGCAGACGGCAAAATTATAAAAACAGAGCTTAAAAATCTTGGAATCTCACGGGAAGCTCTTAAAACACAACTTGCCGAAAAAGGTCTTATTGCAAAGAATATTCTTTTGATGGAAACGGATAAAAACGGCAACATCAACATTATAAGAAGGGAAGAATAAAATGAAGCGTCTTGTTTGTGCAATAATCATTATTGCAGTTAGCTTTGCGGCATCTTTGTTGGGTTACGGGTATGTTAACACCTCACTTGATGAAATTATTTATATTGCAAAAAATGAGCCCTCGGAACTTGATGCAATATGGAATGAAAAAAGAACCGTGCTCAGTATACTGCTGAAAAACAGCGATATTGACAGCATTGAAGAACAGATATACTCCGATTACAGCATCGACGAGCTTACAGCTATTATAAACAGCATAAAAGACGGCGAACAATTCAACATCGGAAATGTTTTCTGACATCAATTTGTTGACAGATTTTCTTTTATAGTTTATAATATTCAGGTACCATTTTTTTGTGGAGGAAAAAAATAATGAAAAAGTCAGATAGCTTAAAAAGACTCCTTTCCTTTATCCTTTCGGCAATTCTCATTATGAGCGTTTGCTGTGTCGGTGTATTTGCCGCAGATTATTCATTCACATACTGCTTTACAAACGACTCAATGTCACAGATCTATATTGATGGACTCGTTGGCGATGTTCCCGACAACGGACATATTATCATTCCTGACACGATAAACGGCTTTCCGGTTGTAGGCATAGCCGCCAATGCATTTACTGCCGTATACGGTATTGATTGCGTTGTTATTCCGTATACCACCGCTTACATTGATAAAAATGCTTTTGTCGGCAGCAACAATATCGCACTGCTTTATCCTGATGAATACGAAGAATACGCAAACTCAACCGACAACGACAGCTGGACCGAAAACACATCACAGGATTACATAATAAGCGGATCTACCATTATCGGCTACATAGGAAACGACAGTAGTATAATCATTCCTGAAGATTGCACTGCTATTGCAGACGGTGTTTTTAAAAACAATAAAAATATCAAAATGGTATATATCCACAAAAACATCAAATCCATTGGCGAAAATGCCTTCAAAAACTGCAAAAACCTTGAAACGGTTACTCTTGATAAAGGCATGGGTGCAATCGAAATAGGAGCAAACGCCTTTGACGGAACTCCCTGGCTTGAAAATTACAACAACAACTTTGTAATTCTGGGCACAACTTTGGTAAAGTACAAGGGCAACGAAAAAACCGTTGCCGTGCCAAATGTCCTTACTGCAGTTGCAGACGGAGCATTTTACGGCACACAGGTTACAACGGTCAAAGTTCCCGTAACGATAACACTTTTCGGCGGTATCGAATGCTTCAATGTTGATGATACAACGCTTATTTCCGTTTACAAAGACTCCCCTGCCGAAGAATACTGTCAGAACAACAACATTATGTATGCGGTAACGCCTCTCCCCGGTGATGTTGATGCAAGCGGAGATATTACCGCAGCAGATGCAAGATATATTCTGCGTGTATCGGCAAACCTCGAAAAAGCCGTTGATACGGTTGCAGCAGATATCACAGGTGATAATGAAGTCACAGCCGCAGATGCAAGGCAAGTTTTAAGAATTTCAGCTCAGCTTACAGACTATTCCGTCACAGACCTGCTCACCATGCCCAGAAGCTCCTATGAAGTTATGCTTGCAGTTTCAAATGCCGTTGCATACGCAAATGCTTACAACTGCGGATACACAAAGTTTGCATATGAGCAGATTTCCCAATCCGACATGAATCTGCGTACGGCAAGGAATCTTATAATGTTTGAGGATGAACTTACATCCCCCGACAAAGCGGCAACAACGGTTTACAAGCATAATACACAGGCGGCAAAAGACAATTTCTTTGACATTTCACTTATTAATTCGGATAATATCCAATCATGCACAAGCATTCTCAAAGATAACAGCTACGCCTACACAATAACGCTCAAGGACGAACTTGCAACAGTTGGTGAGGATACTTTTACGCAACAGATGTTCCCTGTTGAATCGGCATCACACTTCGACAACGCTTTAAGCAAAAAATCCTGGTATGATAAATTCAACTGGAGCATGACCTACACAGGATGCACTATTGAAATACAGGTAGAAATGGCAACAGGCAGAATTACCTATGCATATCTTACAATGAACTACGGCTTTGAAATGACAGGAAAAACAGGCAACACCGCCATTACCAATGCCGACGGCACAAGCTCCATAGCAACAGCCACAAGAACAGATGTTATAAGATATACCAACTTTTCATATTACGAATAATAAGTTAAAGGCAGCAGAATTAAATCTGTTGCCTTTGTTAGTTATTGTAGTTAGGAGTTAGGAGTTAAGAAAGCCGCAAGGCGGCTTGAATTTAAATGGTTCAAAAGGCGGAGCCTTTTCCACCACTCCTCACTTCTCACTACTAACTGATAAATTATTGTTTTTCTCACTTCATTACATTATAGTAACAAATACTTTGTTTGTATTACATTTTTCTTTGATTAAAATGCCGATTGCACACATTTTTTTTGTATGTTATACTATCAATAATCTTTCAATACGGAGGAATTACAATGTTCAGTAATTTTAACAACACAGCAGATTTCGTTGCTTTATTCGATAAAGAAGTTGCAGATGCGATGAATCTCGAACTCAAAAGACAGAGAGATAACATCGAGCTTATTGCATCTGAAAATATCGTTTCCCCCGCTGTTATGGCGGCTATGGGCAGTTGCCTTACAAACAAATACGCAGAGGGTTACAGTGCAAAGAGATATTACGGCGGCTGTCAGTGCGTTGATATAGTTGAAAATATTGCAAATCAGAGAGCTATGGAGCTTTTCGGTGCAGAGTATTCAAACGTTCAGCCTCATTCGGGTACACAGGCAAATATCGCAACATATTTTGCTCTCCTCAATCACGGTGACACAATTCTCGGCATGAGCCTTGCTCACGGCGGACATCTTTCACACGGTTCACCTGTTAATATGTCAGGTAAGTATTTTAATTTCGTTTCATACGGCGTTAATGACGACGGCTTTATTGATTACGACGAGCTTGAAAGAATTGCAAAAGAAGCACAGCCTAAAATGATTGTTGCAGGTGCATCTGCTTATCCCAGAGCTATCGACTTTGAACGCATCGGTGCAATCGCAAAATCCGTTGGTGCAATATTTATGGTTGATATGGCTCACATCGCAGGTCTTATTGCCGCAGGCGAGCATCTTTCCCCCGTACCCTATGCAGATGTTGTAACATCCACAACACACAAAACACTCCGTGGTCCAAGAGGCGGTCTTATCCTCGCTAAAAACGAATTTGGTCTTGCTCTTAACAAGGGTATTTTCCCCGGTTGTCAAGGTGGTCCTCTTATGCACACTATTGCCGCAAAGGCTGTATGCTTCGGTGAGGCTATGACAGACGAATTCAAAACATATCAGCATAACGTTGTGCTTAACGCAAAAGCTCTTGCAAACGGTCTTATGTCAAGAGGTATCAACCTTGTATCCGGCGGCACAGACAACCACCTTATGCTTTGCGACCTGCGTTCAACTGGCATTACAGGTAAAGAGCTTGAACACAGACTTGATGAGGTTCATATTACAGCAAACAAAAATGCAATTCCCAACGACCCCGAAAAGCCCTTTGTTACAAGCGGTGTAAGACTCGGCACTCCCGCAGTTACAACAAGAGGCTTCAATACAGATGATATGGATAAGGTTGCAGAGTGTATCGCTCTTGCCGCAACAGATTTTGAAGACAAGAAAGATTACATTGCAACTGAGGTTGATAAGCTTGTAAAAGCACATCCTCTTTACGAATAAGAAGCACAGATTACGGGATAGCAAACGCTGTCCCGTTTCATTATAAGGACAGGTAAAGAAATTTATGATTAAAATAATTCTTGAAGAAACGCTGAACAAAATGAACATCAGCCGATATGAATTGGCTAAACGAACCGGAATACAATATCAGATAATTGACAATTATTATAAAAACAAAGTAAAAAGGTACGACGGTTATGTGCTTGAACGTATTTGCGAAGCATTAGATTGCTCCATCAGTGATATAATTGAATACAAAAAATAGAACGCTTGAATTTGTTTTTTCTATTGTACACATAAATCCCATCCAAAATCAGTAATTTTCTTTGACTATTCCGTTGACATTTCTTTCTGAAAGGTCTATAATTTTAATAATTTAGTTTCAAGGGGTAATTATTTTGCTTACTATCGACAAGATATACGACGCATCAAATGTACTTAAAGAGGTTGTAAGGCACACGGATATGATTCAAGCTCCCAAGCTCTCCGCAAAGGCAGGCTGTGACCTCTATTTAAAAACAGAAAACTTACAGGTAACAGGCTCTTTCAAGGTCAGAGGTGCATACTATAAAATCTCTCAGCTTACCGAGGAAGAAAGAAGCCACGGCGTTATTGCCTGTTCCGCAGGCAACCATGCACAGGGTGTGGCTCTTGCAGCTACACATTGTAACACAAAATCTATCATCTGCTTGCCCGAGGGTGCACCTATCTCAAAGGTTGAAGCCACAAAAAAATACGGTGCAGAGGTTTGCATGGTAAAAGGCGTTTACGATGACGCATACAACAAAGCCATTGAGCTTCGTGACGAAAAGGGATATACATTTATTCATCCTTTTGACGACCCTGACGTTATTGCAGGTCAGGGCACAATCGGTCTTGAAATTATTGAACAGCTTCCCGATGTGGATGCAATCATTGTGCCCATAGGCGGCGGCGGACTTATTGCGGGCGTATCATATCTTGTAAAGCATTTAAGACCCAAGTGCAAGATTTACGGTGTACAGGCGGCAGGTGCCCCCTCAATGTTCAACAGCATTAACGACGGTGAAATTGAAACTCTGCCCAGCGTAAACACAATCGCTGACGGTATAAAGGTTAAAACTCCCGGTGACCTTACATTTGAGCTTTGCAAAAAATATGTTGACGGCATTGTTACCGTTTCCGACGATGAGGTTGCGGCGGCAATCCTCTCACTTATGGAGAATCAGAAATTGGTTTCCGAGGGTGCAGGTGCAGTTCCCGTTGCGGCAGTCATGTTTGACAAAATCCCCGAAATCAAAGGTAAAAAGGTTTGCTGTGTTGTTTCCGGCGGCAATATAGACGTTAATATTTTAAGCCGTGTTATTGAACGTGGTCTTAAAATGAACGGCAGAACCGCAAACATCACAATAGCTCTTTCCGATAAACCCGGTCAGCTTGCAACAGTTTCCGCACTTATCGCTGAAGAAGGTGCAAACGTAGTAAGCGTAAGCTATTCAAGTACAGACCTTGATATGAACATAACAGACTGCTATCTTAACCTTTCAATCGAAACGAGAGATTTCGCCCACATCGAGCAAATCAAACAGGCTCTTACAAACAAAGGTTTTGATGTAATAATTTAACAAACGAAAGAAGTGTTTTATATGAAAACAGTAGCAACAACAAACGCCCCCGGAGCAATCGGACCTTATTCACAGGCGATTGTAACAGGTAATCTTGTATTCACATCGGGTCAGATACCCATTAATCCCGCAACAGGCAACATAGAGGCTGTTACCATTGAGGAACAGACCCGTCAGGTTTGCGAAAATCTTAAAGCGGTTCTTGAAGCCGCAGGAACATCAATCGAAAAGGCAGTCAAAACAACCTGCTTCCTTGCAGATATCAATGACTTTGCCGCTTTCAACAGCGTGTATGCAGAGTATTTTACAGGCAAACCTGCCCGTTCATGCGTTGCAGTAAAAGACCTTCCCAAAGCAGTAAAATGCGAGGTAGAAGTAATCGCTGAGATGTAATTTCTGAAAAATCCCGGATAACACCGGATTTTTTAATAAGGTTGCGTTGTATCGTATTCGAACAACAGCAAGGAGGAAAATCATGTCAACAGCAAGAAAAAACTCAAACCACAAAAAAATCGTCAATCTGACAATAACTGCCATGCTTACCGCAATTATCGTAGCTATGGCATTCACACCTATCGGCTTTTTGCGTATCGGTCCTTTAGAGCTGACTCTGATTATGATTCCCGTTATTGTCGGAGCAGTTACACAAGGACTTACAACAGGAGCTTTTTTAGGTGCAGTATTCGGAATTGTAAGCTTTATTCAGTGCTTCACAGGCAGTGCATTAGGTGCAATTCTTATAAGTGAAAGTATACTCAAAACGTTTATCGTATGCTTTGTTCCCCGACTGCTCACAGGCTTTTTGTGTGCACTTATCTTCAAACTTTGTGCAAAACACGACAAAAAGCAAAGCTGGTCATACCTTGTTGCAGGTATATCGGGTTCACTTCTGAACACAGTTTTATTCTTAGGCTTTTTAGCTCTGCTGTTTATGAATTTTACGTTCACACCCGAACAGGCAGAAGCTCTTGGAGGTCTTGATACGGTTCTCAATACCGTTGTTGCTATTGCGGCAGGACTTAATGCACCTATCGAGTTGCTGGTATGCACAATACTCGGCACAGCTATAGGAAAAGGCGTTGCTGTTGCAACAAGAAAATTAAAATAATCAGACTTGCCGATGTCCGAAAGGACGTCGGTTTTTTAACGGGAAAGCCGATAAAAATAAATATTACAATTCAAACCATACATCCCTTAATTTCTCACTGTTAATTGCAACTATTTTGCTTTTTCTTTACAATTACTTTATATAAGGTTTAAAATTATGTTATAATATTATTCACACAGGAGGGATTAATATGAAAATTTGCAAAACTTGTTCAAGACCTATGGACGACACATTCAACACCTGCCCATATTGCGGTGCAGTTGCAGACGGTCAGCCTATGGGCGATGAAAACGCACAAACTGATTACAACCCCAATTTTAATCAGAACAACACCTACAACACACCGCCTTTTACAAACGGATATCAGCAGAACATAAATTATCAGCCGAATGAAGAAAAATATACTCCCGAGCCCCGACCTCAGCGTTCGGCATATGTTGCGGCAGTTTTAGCCTTTGTTGGCGGAATGTTCGGCTTGCACAACTTCTATCTGGACTACAAAAAAACTGCATGGATTCAGCTTATCGTCTCTATTGCAGGCGTTGTATTCACATTCGGAATCGCAACAATCGCTATGGAAGTGTGGGCAATTACCGATGCAATAAAGCTCCTCAAAGGAGAAATCAATCTTGACGGAACAGGTGCAAAAATTAAACTGTAAAAATTATACAGGGCTTAAAAAGTCCTGTATTTTTACTTTATTTAACGAAATTTCGTAAAAGAATATTGACATTTTGATTTTTTTAGGTATAATTTATAGAGTAATATAGTATAATTAATCATCGGATTGTGTCAGGCACTTTCCGACATTCGTATTTACGGAGGAATTTATGAAGCTGTTTTCATCTTTATTAAAAAACAACACCGAATACTGCACCATTGAGGATTGCGTCAGCAAGGGTCGTATGCCTATGGGAGTTCTGGGAGTAAGTCTTACCCCCAAATCACATCTCATCAGCACTCTTTGTGACAGCCTTAACAAAAAAGCCCTTATAATCACCCATGATGAATCAACAGCAACAAAAATCTGCTCCGATTTAAACACCATGGGTATGAGGGCATACCTTTACCCTGCAGCTGACAGGAATTTTCACTCAACGGAAAGCCGTTCAAGAGAATACGAAAGAAAGCGTCTGGGCGTTCTTGAAAACATATGCAAAAACAACTTCGATGCGGTTGTCTGCTCCATAGAAGCCGCCATGCAGTACACTATCCCCAAAGATATTCTCATAAAAAAATCCATCACATTAAAAAACGGCGAAGATGTTGCACCGTCAGCGGTTGTTGATTCGCTGATATCAGCAGGATATGTCCGCAGTGAAATGGTTGAAGGTGAAGGACAGTTTTCATTAAGAGGCTCTATACTTGACTTTTTCCCTCCCGGGGCAAAAATGCCTGTGCGTATTGACTTTTGGGGTGATACCATTGAATCCATGGCGTATTTTGATATTCTCTCACAAAGAAGAGGTGAAAGTGCAAAAGAAGTGCCAATCTCCCCTGCAACCGAAATAGTATTTGACAGCGATACTGAATTTGCACAAAAAATCATGGACTTTGCCAACACCCTCAACGGCAAAAAAAATGATAAAATCAAGGAAAGCCTTTACGCGGATGCTACAAGTCTGCAGTCGGGCGTGCGTCTTAATTCAAATGACCGCTATCTTAATATTGCTTATGACAGATGTGCCACAATATTTGATTACTGCAGTGAATGTCTGTTGTTTGCCACAGAGTCCTCTAACATAAAAGAAAAAGCGGCATCGCTGTCGCAGATGCTTCTTGAGGATATAAAAGCTATGCTTGACGACGGTGTGCTGTGCAAGGGACTTGACAGTTTTTCAATGTCGTGGCAGGATGTTGTTTCAGAATATGAAAATTTCGGCGTTATTTATCTTGACAATTTTTCGAGAGGTTCATTTGACACTCCCGTAAAAGAGCTTATAAACATGAATGTCCGTCAAAATTCCCCGTGGGAGGGTGCTATTAATATATTGCGTGAGGATTTAAGTCCCGACCTTGCAAAAGGTTACACGGTGATCGTTCTTGCAGGCACCCACAAAATGGCACAAAGTCTTTGTATTGATTTGAACGATGACGGATTTTCGTCCCACTACTTTCCTATCCCGCCTTCCGCATTTATCAAAGGTGCAGTCAACATTGTCCCGGGGGCATTATGCTTCGGCATGGATTATCCCGGTGATAAAATCAAATTTGTCACTTACGGAAGATACCGCACACCCGGTTCAAAACAGAATACAGCCAAAAACAAGTTCCACGATATCAGCAAAGGTTTACATTCTATCGAAGAACTGCAAAAAGGTGACTATGTCGTTCACAAGAAATACGGTATAGGTCTGTTTGACGGTATAGAAAAAGTTACATTTTCAGGTATTACAAAAGATTATTTCAAAATCAAATACAGAGGCTCAGATGTGCTCCACGTACCCATTACACAGATGGACCTTATCTCAAAATACATCGGTCCCCATGAGGATTCCGGCAAAGCCGTAAAACTGAGCAAAATGGGCTCTACTGCCGATTGGGAAAAGACAAAAAGCCGTGTAAAAAGTGCTGTCAGGGACATGGCAAAAGAACTTTTACAGCTTTATGCCATACGCCAAAAGACTCCGGGTTATGCTTTTTCCGAAGATATTGATATGCAGAGCGATTTTGAAAGACGCTTTGAATACGAAGAAACCGATGACCAGCTCAGATGTATCAACGAAATCAAGCACGATATGGAACAGCCATACCCAATGGACAGACTTTTGTGCGGAGATGTAGGTTTTGGCAAAACAGAGGTTGCTTTGCGTGCCGCATTCAAATGCGTTGCAGACAGTAAACAATGTGTAATTCTTGTGCCTACAACAATTCTTGCACTACAGCACTACCAGACAATTTTACGCAGATTTGAAGGATTCCCCATAAAAATCGAAATGCTGTCCCGATTCGTAACGCCTAAACAGCAGGCTAAAATTGTAAGGGATGTAAAAAACGGACAAATTGATATATTAGTCGGCACTCACAGAGTAATTTCAAAAGATATCATATTCCGCAACCTTGGACTTGTAATAATAGACGAGGAACAACGCTTCGGTGTAGCTCAAAAAGAAAAGTTCAAAACATCTTTTCCCGGAGTTGATATTCTCACCTTGTCCGCAACACCCATTCCCCGTACACTCAACATGGCGATGACAGGTATCCGTGATATGTCAGCTATTGAAGAAGCTCCTCTTGACAGACTCCCCATTCAGTCCTATGTTATGGAGCATGACATGGGAATTCTTGCCGAAGCCATGGAAAAAGAACTCCGACGCGGCGGACAAATATTCTATCTGCACAATAGGGTTGAAGATATTGATGATACAGCCGCAGAAATACAAAAGCACATTCCCGATGCGGCTATAGGAATAGCACACGGCAAAATGTCGGAAAGTGAACTCAGCGAGATATGGCGTCAGATGCTTGAGGGCGAAATCAATATTCTTGTATGCA
>CAZBVV010000027.1:0-18657 GCA_964495345.1 uncultured Eubacteriales bacterium | reverse complement strand
GCATAATCTGTGCATTTTTAAATGTTCACAAATTTTATAAAGAACAGCAGGAGAAGGAAGTTGTTTAATATCGTGTGCCGATTGTTTGCGGATTGACAGCTCATTGGAGTTTTATTCCCTTTTTGTAAAAAGACAGGTGTGTGCATAACCATAAACGGTCTACTCAAAGTAAAATAAATCAGGAGTGAGAATATGAAAAAAATTAAAAAAATACTGTTATCCGTAATTTCTGTTTTGCTTGCGGCGGTGATTATTTTCGGCGGTTATCTCGGTTTCAGAATTTACATTTACGCACCCAATGTTCAACACAGTTACAATGAAATTTATACACAGGATGCGGTTGTTCTCAATGCTGATTCAAACGGTATCGTGCGTATTTTAAAAATAAATGATACTCACTTTTTTAACGGAGTTTGCGAAAGTGACGCTCAGACAATGATTGATTTAAAGGTGATTCTTGCTAAAACCCCATGTGATTTTATTGTTGTTAACGGAGATTTGGTTGACGGATTCAATTTGAAATCAGATTACGATAAATATCAGGCAATAGATCTGTTTGCTGAACTGATTGAAAGCTATAATGTGCTTTGGACATTCCTTCCCGGTAATAACGACGGTGAGATTGACGGTGATAACGACGATATTATTGCCTATATGATGCAGTATGATAATTTTGTGTGCGGTAATGCGGAAGATATCGACGGAGATATGCAGTTTTTTGTTGATGTACAGTATAACGGTGAATTGGTGCATAGTCTTGCATTTATGGATACGGGAATGAGGGTACCGAGAATTACCGGCAAATACGATTACATAAAAGAAAGTCAGATTAATTGGCTTCTTGAGGAAATAGACAAAAGACAGGTAAGCACAAGCGTATTTTTTCACATGGCAACACCTGCGTTTAAAGCGGCTTTTGATAACGGCGAGTGGTACAACGGTATGCCAAATCAGCAAATTTTTCCTTTTGATGAGATTGAGAAAAACGAACTTTTTGACAGTATGACAGCGGATAATGAGTATATTTCGCTGATTTCATCCGGGCATATCCATGCAAACAATTTGTGCAGTTACTATAACGGCAGATATTATCAGTTAAGCAGTCCCAGCGGTTACAGTGCAACCCGATGGGAAGATGCAACGCCAAGCTGTACCCTTACCGTGATTGATTTAACGCAGACTGACACACAGCAGATGTATTCATTTGAAAAAATTGAAGCGTAAATAAATTTTTCGGTTATTTTTCCTATAAATATGATAAGGTAGTGATTTTATGAAGCAGGAAAATATTAGTGAAGATTATAATGTTTTAATTAAAAAAATTAAAAGAAAAAAAAGAATTGTAAAAATAATAACCGTGATTGCGTTTTTTGCCGTACTGTTTTTAACAGCTCCCGGCGGTGAGGTTAAAGTTAATGATAAAGTCGTTGCCGCATCAGCGTTTGAAACACCCGTTGTATGTATTCTTTTGCTGATCGTGATTTTTATATGTAGTACTTTTATGACAGCTATGGTTATTTCACCGCTGAATACATCTATGGATATCGAATGTGACCCGGTAAAACATATGACGTTAAATATTGCGTTGGGAAACAAAAAAGCGATTGATTCAATATATGCCGTTGATTATTTCTATCTTGGCAAATTTAATATTGCTCTTGAACACGCTGTTAAAATGACCGAGAGTAAAAATAGTGCATATGGCAGTATAGGTTTTTTTAATAAGGCACGATGTGAGTTTTTTATTGGTGACACAAATGCACTCAGAAATTCTGTAGCACAGTACAAAACTGCAACGGCAGATATAAAAAACAAAAAGGCAAAAGCAGAATGTGATAAAATTCAGACAGTTCTTGATTTTATGACAGCTCTTGCAGATAAAGATATTGATAAAATTAAAATTCTTTACAATAATGTTGATGTGTGGAATACCTCACAGGCAACGCTGGGATTTGTAAATTATCTTAAAGGTCTTGCGGCTTATTATATGGGTGAAAATAAGGACTGTGTATATTATCTGATGTGTGTAAAAAACAATTGTGAAAAAACAGTTTTTGCATCATTAGCTGAGGAAATTCTTTTAAAAACGGAATAAATCGGAGGTTATATGATGAATGTAATATTCAGAAACATAAGCAAAGATAACAGAATGACATTTTTTGTACAAGAGCAAAAGTATGTTGTTGATGCGGGTAGTTATGTTAATGTTTTAAGTTCGGATAACAAGCTGGTTTTTACTGTTGATATTGAACCTGTGGATCTGACAGACGGCATAGATGACATTACTGCAGAAACATTTAAGGGTAAAGTGCTGAAAAAACTGTCGAAAAAGTTTTTACAGAAGTTGCCTGATGCGGCATTGTATACATCTGTTACATATAAACTGACAGGAGAATACAGTAATGTTACTGTAGAGTTTGATGAATCTGCTTATGCTGTTTTTGACGGTGTTATAGCGGAAGAATTTTTTGAAATGCCGCCGTTAATTTATGCTTTTGCACAGGGTGAAACAGCATTCGGAACACTGAGTGCCGTAAAATCAAAATCTCTTAACAAAAAAAGATACAGAAAGATGTATACAGGTCTTTTGCTTTTTGTTGATTGGGTTTTGTTTCTGCCGAATCTTCTCTTTTTTATTCCAAAGCTGTTTGTCGCATTGTTCTTTATGTCAGACTTTTTTGTTTCAAAGCTTTTGGCAAAACTTTATAAATATTCACCTGAAAAAAGGAATTTAATTATTGCACAAAAATCTGATATTCAATCTCATCGGTTTAAAGATTATCTCAAGGGCATAGGTATAGTATTGCTTGTGGTTGTTGCGGGAGTGCTTTTTTATAATTTATTAACATCTGATTATGATGTTATAATTGCAGAGGATTTTCAGTCGATTGTGTGTTTTGATGAAGTTTTTGTCAGAATGGACGGCGAACTTCCTGATGATGCAACAAAATCATTTCTTGAAGATTATCACGCTTATTATCCGTTGGCTGACGGCGGATATGATACGGATAACTATTATTGTTACATTTATGAGGATTCCGAAGGTAACAGGTATATGTGGCTTAAAGACGGCTGTGCAGAAGATAAAAATGCCGATAAGGATTATGAAGATTACGAAAATCCTATTGTATATATATCAATCGGAGAAGAAGATTAATTATAAAATTATGGAGATATAGAAATGTCATACAACAAAAAACCTGAAATGATACTTTTTGATGTGGGCGGCACATTGTTCGACGACGGCAAGTGTATACCCATTGACGGTCTTGCACGGTTAAGACTTGCGGCAGATAATCCGGAAGTGACTGATAATGAAACATTAGCCGCACTCTGGGATGAATATATGAATGATGTGTCAGGACTCAAATCAAAATCGGGTACTTATCTTGATTTTTTGCTGTCTTCTCCCATTAAATATGTCACAATGAAAACAGGACTTCATTTCAGCATTTCCATGCCCGAACAGGAAGAAATTTTTGACCGTTACAACTCTACCCGAAAGGTTATTGACGGCGTTAAGGAGCTTCTGGAAGCCATACATAATCTTGGTGTCCGCACGGCTGTTATAAGCAATAACGCCATGAGTGGTGAGGGGCTTGCTCTTGCAATAAAAAGATGGATTCCTGCGGCAAGGTTTGAATTTTATCTTACAAGTGCCGATATATCATTTTCAAAACCCGATAATCGGATTTTTGATGCTGCTACGGGTTATGCACAGCTTGACCCCTGTGATTGCTGGTACTGCGGTGACGGACTCATTCCCGATATTTGCGGTGCAAAAAACAGCGGAATGACACCTGTTTTGCTTGATATGAAAAGTGAAGTGCCCTTTGAAATGCGTGCAGACGCTCAAAGAGGGGAATATCTTGCCGTTAATAACTGGAATGAACTCTTGCAATACATTCTTAATAATTTCGGCTAAAAATTTGTGTAATACCGGGTTTTAATTGGACAGTTTTCCGTATTGTGTTTTGCTGATTTGTATTCTATAATAATACCGCATTATTATATAGGAGATGTATTAAACTTGGGTAACTTCTATCTCAAACCAAAATTCTTTTCCACAATTAAAAATTACACTAAAGAGCAGTTTCTCAAAGATGTTGTTGCAGGTGTCATTGTTGCAATAATTGCACTTCCTCTTTCTATTGCTCTTGCTCTCGCTTCGGGTGTAGAGCCTGCCTGCGGAATTTACACAGCTATTGCCGCAGGTTTTTTTGTATCTTTATTAGGCGGCAGCCGTGTACAGATTGCAGGGCCAACTGCTGCATTTGCATCTATCGTTGCAGGTATTGTTGCCACTCAGGGAATGGACGGACTTATAATTGCTACCGTTCTTGCAGGTATTATTCTTATACTTATGGGTGTTTTCAAATTAGGCTCACTCATTAAGTTTATCCCCAACACAATTACTGTCGGTTTTACCGCAGGTATTGCCGTAACGATTCTTGTGGGACAGATAAAAGATTTTTTAGGTCTTACTTATGCAAACGGAGTCAAGCCTGTTGAAACTTTTGAAAAAATAGAGGCAAATATTGATGCAATCGGAACATTCAGTTGGCAAGCACTTCTTGTTGGTGTTATTTCACTTGCTATTTTAGTTCTTTATCCTAAAATCGAAAAGCGTATCCCTCCGTCACTTATTGCAGTTGTGGTGGGTGCGTTGATGGTAAAATTTATCCCCGGACTTGATGAAGGTGTATTTACAATAGGTGATTTATATACAATTCCTACAGGACTGCCCAAATTGGCAATTTCAGGTCTTGATATAAGCTTTTCAAAAATTTCCGCCGTACTGCCCTCTGCATTTACTATTGCAATACTTGCCGCTATTGAATCATTACTTTCCTGTGTTGTTGCAGACAGCATGGTGAACTCTAAGCATAATTCCAATGCGGAGCTTGTGGGACAGGGCGTAGCAAATATTGCATCCGTATTATTTGGCGGTATTCCCGCTACAGGTGCAATCGCAAGAACAGCCGCAAATGCAAAAAACGGCGGCAGAACTCCTGTTGCAGGTATGGTACATTCTGTTGTGCTTGTTCTTGTTCTGCTTTTCCTCATGCCTTATGCGGCACTTATCCCCATGCCGACCATAGCCGCAATTCTTTTTGTTGTGGCATACAATATGAGCGAATGGCGTAAGTTCGTTTCCATTGTAAAATCTGCACCTAAAAGCGACGTTGCAGTTATGGTTATAACCTTTGTGCTTACCGTTGTATTTGACCTTGTTGTTGCTATTGAAGTGGGCATGGTTATGGCGGCTATGCTGTTTATGAAGCGTATGAGTGATAAAACAGAGGTTACAGGTTGGAAATATTCTCAGGATGAGATTGATAACGACAGTATCGAATTTAAAACCGTACCGAAAAACGTGCGTGTTTATGAAATAACAGGCCCGTTGTTCTTCGGTTCGGCAGATAAAATATTGGATATTAAATTCAAAGATTACACTACCTGTCTTATTCTCCGAATGAGAAGTGTCAACGCATTGGATTCAACAGCGATGAATTCCCTTGATGCACTTCGTAAAAGGTGTGAGAAAAACGGCGTTCGTCTGATATTTTCTCATGTAAACGAGCAACCTATGTCGGTTATGAAAAAATCGGGATTTTTTGATAAAGTGGGCGAGGAGAATTTTTGCAATCATATAGATGATGCACTCGAATGTGCTTCTAAAAGTTTTGAGGCATCCTTAAATTAAAAAAATACAAAATTACACAGTCATTCTACCTGAGGTAGGGTGACTTTTGCTGTATTTTGCGGTACAATTAACTTGAAAAATTGAAGAAGGTGAAAATATGAATACTATAGATGTGGGAAAATTTATTGCAGAACAAAGAAAAAAGAAATTGCTGACACAAAAAGAGCTTGCACAAAAGCTGAATGTTACGGATAAAGCTGTTTCAAAATGGGAAACAGGGAAGTGTTATCCCGATATTGAAATGATTGAAAAGCTCAGCGTTCTTTTTAATGTTGGCATAAATGAAATATTAAGCGGTAAAATTACCGAGCCTGAAAATCAAATTATTGAAGCGGAAAAGAATATTATTGATGTTATGAAAACATCAAAAAAGTTAAAAATGAAATGGCAGATAATTGCTGTGATATTAAGCGTAATTGTAATTATTATTGCTGTTTTCAGCGTGGAAAAAGAGATAAGGGATCATCAGTTTTTAACAGCGACGCAGGCTTCGTTTGATGCAGAAAAAACTATGCGAATCAGTATTGATGAGGTTGGGCTTAAAAATGTTTCTATCAGTCAGCTTGATGAATATATTATGTTATCTGAGGGCTGTTATGCTACTGTTTTTCTTTTATCAGATAACCGATATGCTTCTGACAGCTTAGCCGCAGATTACTATTTAGCTGTTGCCGTTAATGATAAAATTATAGTGAAAGATCTGGCAAAATGGGAGAATCAATTTAGTTACGGCGGACAATTTTACTTATATGATATTGATGGCGATAATGATAGAGAAATAATTTTACAGGAAACTGTCGGTTTGTCCGGCGGTGCGGGGCAATACTTATCACGGATTTTTGATTTTAAAGATAATGAATTAGTTGAAATTTTTTCATCTGTTGATAACAGTTTAAATGATTATGATACGGGGTTCAGTGTTGAAATTTTAAAGGATAAAAAGCTGAAAATTAACAATAGCTTTACACAATACAGTGAAACTTTTGTTTTGAAAAACAGGGGTGAGGATTACTATAGCTTTTGGTATGATGAAAACGGCAAGCCCGAAGATTTAGAGCTTACGGTTGATTCGTTTTGTAAATTTGAACCTTGTGATATTGACCTTGACGGAATATACGAAATAAGATGCAGTCAATACGCTTCGCTTTACGGACACTCCGATTTTGTGGGAACTGCGGTTTCCGTTTTGAAATATAACACAAACGAATCTGTTTTTGAAATTGTTGACGCGTATTTTGATGTTAGTAATTAATTTGAAACGTGGGATTGTTGCGTTTTTTGGGGATATATGCTAAAATCTAAACGGTGATATAATAAATTTACACAGAAAAGTTTTTTGTTATATGTAATCTGAAATTAAGGTGATTTTGTGGATAATAAAGATTGGTTTAAGTCGGCACAGTACGGAATGATGGCACATTGGGGGCTTTATTCACTTTTAGGCGGCGAATGGAAAGGCAGGCGAGTGCTTGATTACGCAGAGTGGATTCAAAGCAATATGCCCATACCGAATGCTGAATACTCCCGCCTTGCTGATATTTTTAATCCTATTTACTTTAGTGCCGATGAGTGGATTCGTCTTGCAAAGGACAGCGGAATGAAATATTTTGTTTTCACATCAAAGCATCATGACGGTTTTGCCATGTTTAAATCCTATGCAGACAAGTTCAATGTTGTTGATGCAACACCTTTCGGCAGAGATGTTGTTGCACAGCTTGGAGAGGCTTGTTATAAATATGGCTTAAAATTCGGACTTTATTATTCGCAGGAGCTTGACTGGCATCATCCTCACGGTGGTGGATATACAAATCTGTCCGGTTGCTCGGGCACATCATGGGATAATAATTGGGATTTTCCCGACAGAAGCAAAAAGGATTTTACAATTTGTTTTGAAGAAAAGATTAAGCCCCAAGTCAAAGAATTGCTTACAGGTTACGGTGATTTGTGTCTTATGTGGTTTGATGTTCCTCATACGATTACAAAACAGCAGAGTCTTGAACTTAACGCACTCGTAAAAGAGTATCAGCCCGATTGCCTTATTAATTCAAGAATAGGCAACGGAGCTTATGATTATGTATCTTTGGGTGATAATGAGTATCCGTCTGAATTTGCAATTGATGAAAACATTAATCCGAACAGTATCGACGGTATTAAATATTCCCCTTACGGCTTGTACGAAACCGCAGGTACGCTTAACAGCTCATGGGGATATAAATATTACGACCAGGATTGGATAACGGCTGAAGAAATTGCCGAAAGACGCAAAAAGCTCAATGATTTGGGTATAAATTATCTTCTCAATGTGGGTCCCGACGGTCTTGGAAGAATACCGTCATTTTCTGTGGAAGCACTACTTCGTGCAAAGCCCTGAGCTGCTTGATGTGAAAAAATGGAAAAAATAAAAGAAAAAATCTGCCTGTGTTATTGAAGTCTGTTTTTTCCGTAATCCGAAAATCAGTATTTTTTTCAGAATAAAAGTGAATTTTGTGTCCGCAGACAGGAGTAAAACCTAATATTTGTCAAAACAGGGAAAGTGTTTAATTCAGAGAAGGAGAAATATATAAATGACATATGTTGTAAGTGATTTGCACGGATATCCGTTAGATTTATTTTTAAAATTGCTTGAAAAAGCGGGATTCGGCGAGGATGATACTCTTTATGTTTTAGGCGATGTGATTGACCGTGGCAATCATTCGGTTGAATTGCTGACATGGATTATGGAACAAAAGAATGTAAAAATGATTTTGGGTAACCATGAGTCTATGTTGCTCAAATGCGACTTTATGTTTGAAACTGAAGATATCCCATCGGTGTTCGACCTGCACGGAATACGCCGAGCTAATTGTTCAAATTGGCTTTCCAACGGTGGCTATACAACTCTTGATGCCCTTTCAATATTACGAAACAGTCAGGTACAGAAAATATTGGATTTCCTGCACGGATTACCTCTTTATGAACAGGTCAGCATTGACGGAAAGGAGTTTTTGCTCACTCATAGCGGTCTTGACAGATTCGATGTAAACAAGCCTCTTGAAGAATACACCGCCACTGATTTTGTCTGGTGCAGACCGAGTATTAATGCCGTATTCTATGAAGATAAAATGCTTGTTTTCGGTCACACTCCCACGGTTGTTTACGGTAATGAATACGCAGGCAAGCCTATTATTACAGATACCTGGGTGAATGTTGATTGCGGAGTGGCTGCAGGCTATCCACCCTCTGTATTACGCCTTAATGATTTTAAAATTTTCAGCTAATTGAATTAAAAGTTCACAAAAAACGGTTCTCGCATATTGCTGTGAACCGTTTTCTGCGTTTATAAGTCTTGCAAATCTGCGGCTGAGAGGTCGTTTTCTGCATTATCTCTGCCTAAATCAGTATCCATGATTCCATGTGCAGGAGAAATTGGTTTTTCACTTTTTATTTCATGGTGAAAAACCTTTTGGTTCGGAGCCTTTGTGCCTGCTATTATTGAATTTGCTTTTTCTTTTCCGCTTTTTGCCTTACCCTGAATTTCCGGCACGGCGGCTTGCTCATTTTTCGGCTTTGTGTGGGTAACATCCGGTCTTTTCATACCTTGCTTTGCCATAAAAATCACCTCTTAAATATTGTTTGCAGTTTTAGTATATTTATGAAAATAAAAACTGACAGAATTTTATCTGTCAGCTGAATTGTTACGGTTTTGTGCAGATAAAAATATATGCAAATTCCGTTTCGTATTTTTCTGATAATTTCAATCCTGACTCTGTAATATACTTTTCCGTTTCAGTCGGATTGTCGGGATAAACAGGTATTTTCCGTGTTCCCATATCTATAAAATCCGTTTGATTTTTGTCTGTTGATAAAGCAAAAATACCGTTTGGGTTGAGCATTGAGGCGATTTTGTTGATACATTTTTGTTTTTCGGAAATGTGCATAAAAGTTAATGAGGAATAAATAATATCAAAGCTTTCAGTAAACTCAAAGCTCATAAAATCGTCGCAAATAAGAGTGATGTTTGAGTGCTTTGACAGATTGCGTCCTGCTTTTTCAACGGTTTTCGGAGATATGTCGATACCACAGAATGTTTTGCATATCGGTGCTGTTCTGACAGCTAACCTTCCCGTGCCTACGCCTATTTCCAGAACGGATTTTGTGTTGTCAAGATGCATTTTATCAATAAATACCTGACCGTCCCATTTGTCCATGTAATCTTGCAATATCTTTGGGTCATGTACAGGGTCTTGCCCCTCATCAATTAATATATCGTAATGCCTGACAACGGTGTTCATTTTGCATTCTCCTTTTATTGGTTTATTTTCTTTTCAATAGTAATACAAGAAGAGGTTAACATTCGTTGTATTCTTCCGCAAAGATTTCGTTGTTTCTTGAAAGTTTCTTCATCAATAACTTCGGTCTTGTATAAAAGTTTTAACCAACCTTCTGTTTCAATACACTCTTTTCGGGCAATTTTGAATTTTGAAAGCATATCCGGCAAACTTTGAGGATATTGAGCTTCTGAAATATTTGCAAAAACACTTGATGATGATTTGCGGATTTGAAAAATAGTATTTGAATTGCTTTTTTCTCTAAAGATTTACACAACTTTTCAATTTCTACAGCTAACTGTTCAGAGTTTTTCATTAAAGGATTATCTTTCATTTGCTCACCTCACATAGACAGTATAGCAGAAGTATTTTCAGAATTCAAGCGGAGCAAATCAAGGCGAAGCCTTGTATGTAATTCGTCGTAAGACGGAATGTAATCACAACGAAGTTGTGTATGTAATCCAAAAGTTATTTCGGTATGTAATCAATCAGAAGATTGCATATACTGATGTGATAACATTCAGCTTTGCTGATTACATACGCCTGACGGCGATTACATACCAATCCTTCGGATTGGATAAAATAAAGCATCTGCTTTTGCAGATGCTTTATTTTCTGGTGGACGATAACGGACTCGAACCGCTGACCCTTCGCACGTCAAGCGAATGCTCTACCAACTGAGCTAATCGTCCTTAAAATTCGTTAAGTCATTATACACTAATACCTGATGAAAATCAAGTGGTATTTTAATTATTTTAATAAATTTGAAAAAATATAAAAATTTATGGTGCAATTTGCTTTAATATATAGTATAATGATTATGTATACTTTCAGAAAGGAGGAACGGCGAGGAATTTTTTAATTCCGAGGTCGCACGATATTTATGTTCAAACAGCTTAAAGAAGACATACAATGCGTTAAAGACAGAGATCCTGCGGCTACGTCGGTCCTTGAGATATTGCTTCTCTATCCGGGACTTCGTGCTGTCAGGTCACACCGCAGAGCACATTGGTGTCACAAGCACAATTTGCATTTTTTTGCACGCTGGATTTCACAGCGTAATGTCAGAAAAACGGGTATCGAGATTCATCCCGGTGCAACAATCGGCAAGCGGTTTTTTATTGACCACGGTACAGGCGTTGTTATAGGTGAAACAACCGAAATCGGTGATGATGTCACCATTTATCAGGGTGTAACTCTCGGCGGTACGGGTAAAGATGTAGGCAAAAGACATCCTACTGTGGGCAATAATGTTATGATTGGTGCAGGTGCAAAGGTTTTAGGCCCTGTCAAGATAGGCGATAATACAAAAATTGCCGCAGGTTCGGTTGTCCTGACGGAGATACCCTCAAATTCAACGGCTGTGGGTACACCTGCAAGAGTTGTAAAGCAAGATGGCATAAGGGTAGACAGTCTTGACCAGATACACATTCCCGACCCTGTTGCACAAGAACTTGAACGGCTTGAAAGCATGATAAAAACACTTTCAGACACAATCACAAAATAAAGGAGAAAAGTTATGATTTTATATAATTCCGCAACAAGAAATAAGGAAGAATTTATCCCCCATACAGAGGGCAAAGTAAATATGTACACCTGTGGTCCTACGGTTTATCATTTTGCCCATATCGGCAATCTGAGAACATATATTATGGAAGATGTGCTTGAAAAATATCTTCGTTACATTGGTTATGATGTTAACAGAGTTATGAACATCACGGATGTGGGTCATCTTTCCAGCGATGCAGATACAGGCGAAGATAAAATGCTCAAGGGTGCAAAGCGTGAGAAGAAAACTGTTATGGAAATTGCAAAGTTCTATACTGATGCATTTTTCTCCGATTGTGAAAAGCTCCACATTAAAAAGCCCGATGTTATAGAGCCCGCAACAAACTGTATTGCAGAGTTTATCACTATGGTACAGGGACTTCTTGACTGTGGTTACGCATATATCGCAGGCGGAAATGTTTATTTTGATACATCAAAGCTTGATAATTATTATGTTTTTAACAACTTTGAGGCGGAAGATCTTGCAGTAGGTGTCCGTGACAGCGTTTCAGAGGACGAAAACAAGAGAAATAAGACTGACTTTGTGCTTTGGTTCACAAAATCTAAGTTTGAAGATCAGGAGCTTAAATGGGACAGTCCTTGGGGCGTAGGTTATCCCGGCTGGCATATCGAGTGTTCTGCAATCAGTATTAAGCACAACGGCGAATATCTTGATATTCATTGTGGCGGTATTGACAATGCATTCCCTCACCATACTAACGAAATTGCACAGAGTGAGGCATTTTTAGGTCATCCCTGGTGCAAATATTGGTTCCATGTGCTTCATCTTAACACATCAAACGGCAAGATGAGTAAGTCAAAGGGTGAATTTTTAACAGTTTCACTTCTTGAAGAAAAGGGCTATAATCCCCTTGCGTATCGCTTCTTCTGTTTGCAGTCACATTACAGAAAGTCACAGGAGTTTTCATTTGAAGCTCTTGACAATGCACAGGCTGCGTTCAATAAGCTTGTTGCAAGAGTTGCGGCTCTTAAAGCTGACGGTGATGTTGATATGGCTGTTGTTGAAAAATATAAGCAGCAGTTCAGTGATGTTCTGGGCAACGATATGAACACATCACTTGCAGTTACTGCAGTTTATGATGTACTCAAAGCTGATACAAACGACGCAACAAAGCTCTATATTCTTAATGATTTTGACAAGGTTCTTTCTCTTGATCTTGTGGCACAGGCAAAGGCTTACAATGAAAAAGCTGATGTTCCCGCAAACGAAGAAGATGCTGAAATTGATGCTCTTGTTGCACAGAGAACACAGGCAAGAAAAGATAAGAATTGGGCAGAGGCAGACAGAATCCGTGACGAGCTCAACGCAAGAGGAATCGTTCTTACAGACACTCCCGAAGGCGTTAAGTGGTCAATAAAATAAAAAAGGGCACCTCTCAAAACTCAATGCACAAAATTCTGCGTGCTCTTTTTCTGTCATATCGCCCAAAAATACTCGTTAATACACAAAGTATTGCCTGCGTTTTTTGAACAATCTGACAAAAAAATTTCTACGCAGCTTTTGCACATTGAGTTTTAGAGCTACCCTAAGAGATAAACCGTCGGTTTTCCGGCGGTTTTTGTTGTAATTGACATGTACATTATGGTAGAATATATTTAAATTTCAAAATAAAAGGTGATAATATGAACGACAAGTATGCAAAAATTAAAGAACTTTCAGCTCCCGCTTATGATTTTGTTATTAAAATGCTTAATGAGGATGTTTCAGACGGCAGACACGATCTCTCTGACGGTTCATTTGTAAATGTGATGAGTTATGAAACAAAACTGCGTAATGATTGCTGTTTCGAGGCTCACAAAAAATATATTGATATTCAGGTTATGATTGACGGTTGCGAAATTATTGCAACGCAACCCGTTGATGTTATGCATAAGTATGAGTGTGTTCAGCCTTTCGGTGACGGTGATACGGAGCTTTACGTGATTAATAACGAATGTGTTGACAATGTAATCAGTACGGGTGATTTTATCATTCTTTATCCCCAAGATGCACACATGCCTTGCGTATGTGTGGGTGGCGTAAAAGCAGTCAGAAAAGCAGTTGTTAAAATTGCTGTGAATAATTAAATATGAAGCACACTTCTTTTTGCTGTTTGTTGGCGTAAGAAGTGTGCTTTAATTTTTTTTGTACTTAATTTTGTTTTATTGCAATTAAACTGTTTACTTTTATTTATTTTTGTAGTATAATACATTGGTTAAAGTATATCAAATTGGGGGAGGGGATAAAATGAGCAATTATACAGAAAAAAATCGGATATTCATTCCGCCTGCTGAGCTTGATAAACAGGTGAAATTCACCTCTCTTGTGCATACGGTACTGGCATCACGCTATCCCGATTCACCAAAAGCCTTTGTCCATACTTACGGCTGTCAGGGTAATGTTGCCGATTCGGAAAAAATCAAAGGTCAGCTTCGTAAAATGGGTTATTCATTCGTTGATTCGCCCGAAGATGCGGATTTGGTGCTGTTCAACACCTGTGCTGTCCGTGAACACGCAGAGGACAGAGTTTTCGGTAATGTGGGAGCATTGAAACCCATAAAAGAGAAGAAAAAGGATATGCTTATTGTTCTTTGCGGATGCATGATGCAGCAAAAACACGTTGCAGACAGAATTAAAAAAAGCTATCCTTACGTAAATCTTGTTTTCGGCACTTTTGCAATTCACAGATTGCCCGAAATGCTTTATACGGTGCTTTCAAGAGGTAAGCGTGTTTTTGAAATTGAAGAAAATGCAGGCACTATTGCAGAGGGGCTTCCCGCCGAGAGAGACAGGGGTGCAAAAGCGTGGCTTCCCATTATGTACGGCTGTAACAACTTCTGCTCATACTGTATCGTGCCTTATGTAAGAGGCAGAGAGAGAAGCCGACTTCCCGAAGATATTTTAGCAGAGGCAAGGGAACTTGTTGCATCGGGAGCAAAGGATATTACGCTGTTAGGTCAGAATGTTAATTCCTACGGTAAAAATCCCGATTGCGGCGTGAATTTTGCATCACTTATAAGGCAGATAAATGATATTGAGGGCGATTTTGTCATAAGATTTATGACATCTCATCCAAAGGATTGCACCTATGAATTGCTTGATGCTATGGCTGATTGTAAAAAAGTAGCAAGGCATCTGCATTTGCCTGTCCAGTCGGGTAACAACAGAGTCCTTAGTGAGATGAACAGAAAATACACCCGTGAGCAGTATCTTGACCTTATTGCTTATGCAAAAAAGAGAATGCCCGATTTATCGCTGACAAGTGATATCATCGTAGGCTTCCCCGGTGAAACATATGAGGAATTTCTTGATACGGTAAGCCTTATAAAAGAGGTTGAGTATACATCTCTGTTCACTTTCATTTATTCAAAGCGTGAGGGTACGAAAGCGGCATCAATGCCCGACCCTGTAAGCTATCAGGAAAAATCAAAGTGGTTTAAAGAGCTTTGCGACACACAGGAAGAGATTGCCGCAAAACGTACCGCTTCAATGGTTGGGAAGGTATACAGAGTTCTTGTTGAGCCAAACGATAAAGACGGCTGGCTTACAGGCAGGACAAGCGGTAATATTTCCATAGATTTCGAGGGTGCTTCTTCACTTATCGGTCAGTTTGCAGATATTGAAGTGACCGAAGCGAAAACATGGATTTTATACGGAATAAAGAAATAATTGTACACAGTACATTATGATAATAAATAATGACCAAGAATTAAGGAGAACTAAAAATGAACGTTATTGAACTTACAAGAGAATTAGGAAAAGCAATTCAGGCAGACCCCAGATATGCAGAGCTTATGGCTGCTAAAGAGGCAAATGATAACGATGATGCACTCAATGCACTCATCGGTAAGCTTAATCTTATTCAGATGTCTTATCAGCATGAGGCAGAGGGTGAAGCAAACGAAGAAAAAATGGCAGGCTATGATAAGGAGTTCCGTGAGGTTTACACTCAGGTTATGGCTAACGCAAACATGATGAGATACGAACAGGCAAGACATGCTATCGACGATATGATGAACTATGTTATGCAGATTCTTTCACTTTGCGTAAACGGTGAGGACCCTGCAACCTGCGAACCTCAGACACAGGCAGACTGTACAGGCAGCTGCTCAACTTGCGGAGGCTGCGGCTAAGCAATAAATCAGCATCATGCTGATTTATTGCAGTGATATATTTTTCCTTCGGAAAATGTGATATATCCGCTACTGCGGATGTGATATATTTGCTTCGCAAATGTGATATAATTTGCCTTTCGGCAAATTGTTGTGGGGGCTTTGCCCCTTAATTACGCATTATGCATTATGCATTACGAATTATTTATGGAGTGTGAATTATGGCAGGGTATACCCCGATGATGCAACAGTATTTTAAAATAAAAGAGAATTACCAAGACGCTATACTGTTTTATCGGCTGGGTGATTTTTACGAGATGTTTTTTGACGATGCAAAGACTGCGTCAAGAGAGCTGGAGCTTGTGCTTACCGGCAGAGATTGCGGTATGCCTGAAAGAGCTCCTATGTGCGGTATTCCTTTCCATGCCGCAGACTCCTATATTGCAAAACTCGTTTCAAAGGGGTACAAAGTTGCCGTATGTGAACAAGCGGAAGACCCTGCAACGGCAAAAGGTATTGTTACCCGTGAGGTTATAAGAGTACTTACTCCCGGTACTGTTATTGAAAGCAGTATGCTTGATGAAAGCAAAAATAATTATCTCGGTTGCCTTTGTGCGTGGGATGACGGGTGCGGAATATGCTTTGCCGACGTTTCAACAGGTGAAATCCATGTAACTCAGTTTTCGGGCGAGGGGGCACAGGAAAAGGCTGTAAACGAGGTTGCCCGTTTTATGCCAACCGAAATCATTTACAGCACAGGCATTTCCAAAATGAAATATATGGAAAATTTCCTTGCTCATAAGTCCAATGCATACTGTACTTTAATCAATGAAGAATCATTTGATTTGCAGGGATGCAAAACTGCTGTTGAGGAGCATTTCGGTAAAACTCTTTCAGAATTGGAGCTTGGAGAAAAGTCCTGTGCAGTAAGAGCTTTAGGCGCTACATTGAGTTATCTTAAATATGTGCAGAAAAAAAGCCTTGCCAATATGAAAGAGCTTGATATCCGCAACAGCGAAAAGTATATGAGGCTTGATTCCGTAGCAAGAACAAATCTTGAAATCTGCGAAACTCAGCACAGACGTGAGAAAAAAGGCTCACTTCTGTGGGTGCTTGATAAAACAAAAACACCTATGGGTAAGCGTCTTATCCGTTCATGGGTAGAACAGCCGCTTTTGAGCGTATCCTCTATTATATCAAGACAGAACGCAGTTGCCGAACTGTTTGACGATACCGCCCTTAGGGATGGAATCGTTGAGGGATTAAAGCAGGTTAACGACATAGAACGAATCCTTACGAGGGTTATTTATGAAACTGCAAACGCAAGGGAATTGCGTGCTCTTTCGCAGACTCTTTCAAACATTCCCTATGTAAAATCTCTTATCAGTTCTTGCAAATCAAAAATGCTTCAGGATATTTTCAAAGACCTTGACCCTCTTGAGGATATTTGTCAGCTTATCAACGAGGCAATTTGCGAAGACCCTCCAATCTCCGTGCGTGAGGGTAACATGATAAATCACGGCTATAATGCAGAGCTTGACTCTCTTCACGATATCGTAACAGGCGGTAAAGGTTTCCTTTCGGAGATTGAACAGCGTGAGCAGGAGAAAACAGGCATTAAAAAGCTGAAAATCGGATATAACAGAGTATTCGGTTACTATATTGAAGTGCTTAAAACCTATCAGGCACTTATCCCCGAAACATACATAAGAAAACAGACCCTTTCCAACTGTGAAAGATATATTACCCCCGAGCTTAAAGAGCTTGAATCAAAAGTTCTCGGTGCTCAGGAGCGAATTGTGAGCCTTGAATATGAAATCTTCCTGCGTGTAAGAGGTAAGGTTTCCGATGCTCAGTTCCGCTTGAAGAAAACGGCAGAAGCACTTGCAAGACTTGATGCCTTGTGTTCACTTGCAAGAGTTGCTGTTGAAAATGGCTATGTTTGTCCCGAGGTTGATAATTCTGATACTCTCGACATCAAAGACGGCAGACATCCCGTTGTTGAAAAGTTCCTTGACGGTGCACCGTTTGTGCCTAATGATACTATTCTTGATTGCGGGGATAACAGAACTGCAATCATAACAGGCCCGAACATGGCAGGTAAGTCCACTTATATGCGTCAGGTTGCAATTATAGTTCTTATGGCACAGATAGGTTCTTTTGTTCCTGCAAAAAGTGCAAGAATAGGCATTGTTGATGCTATTTTTACAAGAGTAGGTGCGGCAGATGACCTTTCTGCAGGTCAGTCCACATTTATGCTTGAAATGAGCGAAGTTGCTTCAATTATAAGAAACGCCACATCAAAGAGTCTTATCATTCTTGATGAAATCGGCAGAGGTACATCTACATACGATGGTATGAGTATTGCAAGAGCTGTCCTTGAATATGTGGCAGACAGAAAAAAACTGGGTGCAAAAACACTTTTTGCAACTCATTACCATGAGCTTACCGAGCTTGAAGAAAAGCTCGACGGTGTAAAAAATTACAATACCGCCGTTAAAAAGAGAGGCGAGGATATAACATTCCTTCGCAGAATTGTAAGAGGCGGTGCAGACGGCAGTTACGGTATTGAGGTTGCGGCACTTGCAGGTATTCCCCACAGTATTGTTGTAAGAGCGAGAGCTATACTTAAAGAGCTTGAAACGGATATGCCCGAAAGGCATCCCGTTGCCGTAACACATGACGAACCGCAGGATGAACAGATATCCTTTACAAGCGGTATAAGTGAACAGATTATAGAAGAAATCAGAAATATAGACATAAACACCCTCACACCTATTGAGGCTATGACGGTGCTTTATGAGATTAAGAAAAAAATATTGTAAACAATAATTTATCGAATTAACAATTTACAATGTATAATGTACAATGGTGGAAAGGGCTTTGCCCTTTAACCCAATTTTATTGTTAATTAATTGTACATTGTAAATTGTACATTAAATTATTGTTTCCCGAACGGAGTTGATAATCTTGCCCAAAATT
>CAZBVV010000026.1:0-18688 GCA_964495345.1 uncultured Eubacteriales bacterium | reverse complement strand
CACTTACGCTCTGTGCCGACAGAGATTATGACAATGCTTATGTTTATAATGTAGAATAAATAAAAAAATCCTGATACTGCAATAAAAGCTGTATCAGGATAAAATTTTGCAAAAAATCTAAATTAATCATCCTCAAACATAAGGAATTTGTACACAGGGACATCGAGAACATGAGAAATATCAAAAAGTGTATCAAGAGATACCGCTTTGCTTATATTCGGTGCTTCAACATGACCGATAAATGCAGGTGTACGGTCAATCTGCTCTGCAAGCTGTTCCTGTGTCAAACCACGGAGCTTACGGTAATATGCTATCTTTAAACCTAACTGTAAATATTCAGATTCATATATCGGTTTCATATCATCACCTCTTTATTATTTTAACAAAAAAAATATATTCTTGACATGGATTTAAAAATATGATATTATATCTATAAGATATAGAAATATAACATATAGAACATTTTGAAAGGTGGTGAATATAGATGTTTGAAAAGCTTTTCGGAGGAAAATCTCCTGATAGAGTAGAAAGAAACAGTTCTGACGGGCAAACTTTTTATGGTTATGATCACAAAGATGGCACAACAAGTTGGTTAGACGGAAATGGCAATTTAGACAGTGTTACAAAAACACCCAAAGACGATGATTAAAACCTTTTAACTTAGTGCTGAAAACACAAACTACTGAACAAGTTATACCCCGAGATATGATTCTCGGGGTATATTACATTGTAAATGTTATATTTAATCCAAATCAAGCAAACATTCAACCAAATTATCTGCAGATTTGGTCGAATATAAAATCAAATACCAGGGTAAATAATCAAACATTGTAGTAAACAACAATCTGTAAAGGAGAGATACTATATGTTTAACGATTCCCCTGACATATTAACGATTGATGATTCATGCGAGAACTCCGCATTGGGTTTAATGCATTAATTCAGATAGTACAGAAATGGGCGTAACTGCTGCATGGTTAAAAATTCAATCATCAATTATGTGACAGAAAACATAATTAACTGAATAATTATATCCCGCCGTTGTTGTAACGACGGGATATATGCTTTATAAAACTTATTCCGGTTTTAATTTTTTGAGAGTGTGTTTGCTTATTTCTTTATAAAAATTTCGCTTATCATTATGCCGATTTTCGGTTCTGTGATTTCAAGCTCTATACATCCGTTCTCGATAAATGTATCGGGGATTTTATATTTTCGCATTTCAAAACCGGGAGCAGAAAGCCACTTTTCGGCTTTTGTGTCTCTTTCGCCGCCGTACTGTGTACCCGAATACAAAACGTTACCGTTGATTTTGATTGTAAATTCCGTAACGGCATCGTTATATCTTGGTTTTATGTTGAGTATAAGCGTATAATCTCCTTTATCAAGACCGCCTGTTTTCATTCTGAACGAATAATGGTCAAACACTTTGAGCATTGACATGGGAATTGTGCCATTGTTAACTTCTGTTCTGTCACCCTGAAAATCCATATAAAAGTATGGCTTTTGCGGTATGCCGAGCTCTGTAAAGCTGTTTTCTGCAAAGGAAAAGTAATATTCCCCCTTGCGGATTTTGTTTCTGCCCAGAATTGCATAAATAAACTGAGTTTTTTCGTTTTCGGGCAGAGTTTTTGAGTATTCAATTCTGTCAAGAAACCATTTTCTGTCTGTAACAGGCATATCTATTGTGTCAAGAGTTGCACCACGCTCCACACCGGATGCAAAATAATGCTCCACATCAAGCTGCATTCCTGCTTTTTCAAAAAGGATTTTTCCGATTTCGGATATATCATCACGCAAAGTGTTATAACAGCAGTCAAACGGTGTGTTCAAAATTCTTTCTGCTGTCAAAATATCATTTTTTGAAAGAGCGTATTTCGCCCTTTCAATAAGTTCAAGCTCCGTGCATCTTCTCATTTTAACAAGCATATCGCACTTTGCTCTGAAAAGGCACATAAGAAAACGTACATTACCGTACAGTTCGGGATTTTCATTAAGGGTATCCGCAAAATATTTTAACGTTGTTTCAATATGAGGATTTTCCGCAGGGTCACCCTCCCAATTCTTTTCAAGACCAAAAATGCCGTTTACGATTTTTTTTGTATCTGCACCGGGAAAGAAAAGGCGTGAATAATCCGCAAGAGTATCATTCAGCGATACATTCGGGTCAAAATCCATATCACTCCAAACGAATTTATTAATATCGTCATTGATTCCCTCCGAATAAGATACGCTGCCTATAATATACTGCCTTGTAAGGCGGTGGATGGTTCTGTATTCGGTTGGTCTGGGATTAATTGATTCACGGCTTAATGTTGAAGCCAACGCATAATGCCAATCGTCACGGTCAAAATGTACGGGATATTCACATCTTACATTGTGAGTAATGTCCGGATAAAGACGGATGGGGTATTGCATTGGAAGCCTTTTTCTTAAATCATGTAACGGCATGGCACAGTTCGGACCTGTGATAATTCCGTCAATTTCTTCGGGCAGAGTTTTCATTTTGGCTATAAAATCATCACCCCATTTGCCGAATCCGTCAGGTGATTGTGCAGACGGATAAATTTTTATTTCGGGATGACTCTTTTTAAGCTCTTTCGCCGCAGGGATAATCATGTCAAAAGCTTCCTCTACGGTAAAATCTCCCGGGTCACTGCTTGGCGGAAAATATATATCGGCATATTCTTGTGACGCAAAAAAGTCAACTCGCTCCTGTATGCTTGCAGGGGATTTTTCCTTATCGTTGGGACACCAATAGGATATATCAATGTCAAGCGTTTTTGCCTTTTTATTGCAAAGAGTAACAAAATCGAGCTGTGAATATTTCATATGCGGTCTTTTTATGTTTTTCTCGTGAAAAACAGTATGCTCAAAAACATTACAGCCAAAATACATAAGGTCTTTTATGTATTCATAATACTGCTCAATGTCCCATGCTTCATAGGTGTTTGCGTTATCACGGTAACCAAGCTGATGACCTCTTATCTGCATATAGGGTGAATATTCACCGCTGATGTCTTCAATAAGAGTAATGCGGTTGTTTTTGTACTCGGTTTTTCGCAGGTATCTGCCCACGGCATAAACAAAACCTCTTATGCCGCTTGCAAAAAATGACAATCCATTCTTATCAAGAGTGATTTTGTATGAATCTCTGTCAACGGATGCATCGGTAATAAATTTAATATATTTACCTCTTTTGCAAGGTGAGAAACCACGCTTTTTAAGTTCAGCTGTAAGTATTTCTTCCGCTTTTGTGTTGTCGGATATTATGTAATATTCGGTAAAATCAAACATCTTCATCACTCCAGTGAATAGTATCATATAAAAAGTTTAGCATATAACGAAAGGTTTTGCAATAAAAATAAATGAGCAAACCCGTAAGGTCTGCTCGAAAATTATTGTTAATGCATCAATACTGTATGACATTATACGGTTACTCCACTCCTGCTTTTTGTTTTACAAGTTGGATATACTGTTCCATAGTTATACGCTGTTCAAGCAATCGACGGCACCAATCTTTGACCTGTGTATCAATCTGATACCCTTCCATTTCAACGGATGCCGCAGCGTTTTCTATGGCTTTATCAATAGACATTTTTCAATCACCTCACAAAAATAACTATATGTTAAATTATACAAGTGTAACCTTTTTCATTTTTTGTTCTTCAAGAGGTCTGTCCATGCCGTCTGTTGCTGTGGTTGCAATTTCATCAACAACATCCATACCGCTTACAACCTTGCCGAATGCGGCGTAACTGCCGTCAAGGTGAGGAGCATCCTCGTGCATAATAAAGAACTGCGATGAAGCTGAATCGGGCATCATTGAACGTGCCATGGAAATAACACCTCTTGTATGTGCGAGAGTGTTCCTGACTCCGTTTGCGGCAAATTCACCTTTGATGTTTTCGCCCGAGCCGCCGCAACCTGTTCCTGTGGGGTCGCCGCCCTGAATCATAAATCCCTCAATAACTCTGTGGAAAATAAGTCCGTCATAAAAGCCCTCGGAAACGAGCTTTTCAAAATTCTTTACGGTAATGGGAGCGTGTTCGGGATAAAGTTCAATTTCGATAATTCCGCCGTTTTCCATTTCAATTTTAACCATTTTTTTCAATCTCCTTAACAAAAATCTTTTATTCTTTATTATTATACCATATTGATTGCTGTTTGAAAAGACATTTGTCGAAAAAACAGCACAATTTTGTTCAATATTTTTTTAAAATTTTAGGCAAAAAGATAAAATGGTTATTGATATTCTTATTGAGATATGTTATAATGTCCATGTTGTTAAAAAAATTAAGCTGTTTATTGTTGATTTTTCACAAAACAGCACATTGGAGGCATATACATTGAAAACTTACAGTGCAGACAAAATTAAAAATATCGTTATTGCAGGTCGTGGCGGCAGAGGTAAAACAACTCTTGCTGAAGCTATGCTCTATCTTGCAGGTGCAACAGACAGACTCGGCAGAGTTCTTGACGGCAACACCGTTATGGACTTTGATGCAGAGGAAAAAAGAAGAAAGTCCTCTGTTCAGGCAGCAGTTGCTCCTCTTGAATGGCTTGATGCCAAGATAAATCTTATTGACACTCCCGGTTCTTTTGATTTCGAGGGTGGCGTTGCTGAGGGTATGCGTGCAGCAGGTACAGCACTTATCGTGCTTCAGTCAGGCGGCGGTGTTGACGTCGGTGCACAGAAAGCTTATAAAACTGCTATCAAACACGGCAAATCAATCATGTTCGCTGTTACAAAGTGTGACGATGAAAACGGTCATTTCTTCCAGACATTTGATTCCCTTAAAGAAGTATACGGCACACCCTGCTGTCCCGTTGTTATTCCTTACATAGTAGACGGTAAGGTTGACTGTTACATGGATTTTGCAGTAGGTAAGGCATACAAATATGTTGACGGCAAAAAGACAGAGGTTCCCGTTCCCGAAGGCGAAAAAGTTGAAAGAATGAGAACAGAGCTTCTTGAAGCTGTTGCTACAACTGATGATGACCTTATGGATAAGTTCTTTAACGGTGAAGAATTTACACAGGAAGAAATCTATAACGGTCTTCGTGCAGGTATCACAGACGGTACTGTTTACCCGATTTTTGCTTGCTCCGGTTACACAACGGAAGCTGTTGATATAATTCTTGATTCTATTGCAAACTTTGCTCCGTCTGCTGCATCAAAGACAGGCGAAGGTGACTTTAAGTGCGATCCCGACGGTCATCTTGCAGCTATCTGTTTCAAGTCCGTTGCTGACCCGTTTGTAGGCAAGATGTCCTACTTTAAGGTTGTTTCCGGTAAGCTTACTCCCGACCGTTCTGCTGTTAATGCAAGAACAGGTGAAACTATCAAGGTTGGTAAATTACTTACCGTAAGAGGTGGTAAGCAGGAAGAAACAGACTGCATCACAGCAGGTGATATCGGTGTTGCAACAAAGCTTTCCGGTGTTCGCACGGGTGATACTCTTTGCTCTGCAAAGGATGTTGTTGAGCTTAAAGGCGTAAGCTTCCCCAAACCCTGTCTTTCAATGGCTGTTAAGGTTCGCAAAAAGGGTGAAGAAGAAAAGGTTGCATCCGGTCTTCGTAAGCTTATGACAGAAGATCCCACAATCACATTCGGCACAAATGAAGAAACAAAAGAAATGGTGCTTTCCGGTATCGGTGAACAGCATCTTGATATTATCGTATCCAAGCTTAAATCAAAGTTCGGTGTTGAAGTTGACCTTGCTCCCGCAAGAGTTGCTTACAGAGAAACAATAAAGAAAAAAGTTGAGGTACAGGGCAGACATAAGAAGCAGTCCGGCGGTCACGGTCAGTTCGGTGATGTATGGATTCGTTTTGAGCCCTGCGACAGTGACGAGCTTGTATTTGCAGAGGAAGTATTCGGTGGTTCAGTTCCCAAAAACTTCTTCCCGGCAGTTGAAAAGGGACTTCGTGAAAGCGTAACAAGAGGTCTTGTGGCAGGCTATCCCGTAGTTGGTGTTAAGGCAACACTTTATGATGGCTCATACCATCCTGTTGACTCTTCCGAAATGGCGTTTAAGACAGCTGCTTCACTTGCATTCAAAAAGCTTAATCCCGATGCTAACCCCGTGATTCTTGAGCCTATCGGTTCTCTTCAGGCATATATGCCCGATGATTGCCTTGGTGATATTATGGGTGACATCACAAAGCGTCGTGGCAGAGTATTGGGTATGGGACCTGCAGAGGATGAACCCGGTATGCAGAAGCTTGAAGCTGAAGTTCCCATGGCTGAAATGAGCGACTTCTCAACAGTTCTTCGTTCAGTAACAGTAGGCAGAGGCTACTTTGACTTTGATTTCTGCCGCTATGAAGAAGCTCCCGCAAATGTAGCACAGAAAGTTATTGAAGACGCAAAGAAAAACGCAGAAGAAGACTAAAATTTTCACTCCCGAGGTTCGCCTCGGGAATTTTTTTGACAATGGATTTGATGATTCAAACAATAATTTAATTCATAATTCAAAATGCATAATGCATAATTAATTTGAATTAAAAATTGTGCGTAAAAACTTGGATTTTTGGTATTATAATGGTTCAAAAGGCGAAGCCTTTTCCTCAATTATGAATTATGCATTATACATTATGCATTAATAAATTATTGTTTATTTCTTTAAATTAAAATTTTTTAATTTTTTTGTAACCGTTTTTGTTATTCCAACCGTTTTATATTATGAAGGAGGTAAAAAGTTATGATTATGCTTTATCTGTCTGTGCTTGACAGCGAAAACGAAAAGTGTACATTTGAATATTATTACATAACTTACCGTGAGCATATGTTTTATGCGGCAAATTCCGTTCTTCATAACGAAGCCGATGCGGAAGATGCGGTTCACGATGCATTTTTAGGTATAGCAAAGCACATTGACGTGTTGCTGAATGCCACAGAGGATAAAGGTAAGTATTACTGCATAAAAGCTGCAAAAAATGCGGCACTTGATATTGCACAGCGAAACAGTCGGGTTGAGGCGGCTGACATTGAAAGTTTTTACTCTTTGGCGGATGAAAAAGCATTTAAGAACGTTACGGAAAAATGTGAGTATGAGGAAATTCTGTCCGTAATAAGAAACATGGATTCAATTTACAGGGATACCCTGTATATGCATTATGTTATGGATATGTCCGTAAAGGAAATTGCAAATGTGTTAGGCAGAACGGTATCTGCAGTAAAGCAACAGCTTGTAAGAGGTAAAAAAATTCTTATTGATTCATTATCCGTGGAGGTGGTTTCAAGTGGCAAGTGAAATGCTGAAAAAAGCACTGTTAACAGTTTCGGCAGAAGAGTTTTTGAGTATAGATAAAGAGTGTAAAGTTCAGAATTGGATTCCGTCAGAAGAGTTTATCCGAAAAACAGAGAAAATAGTAAAAGGAAAAAGACGTTCATTCAATATGGGCAGAGTTCTGATTGCGGCGGCAATAATATTGCTGATGTCATCGGTTTGCATATTCTCATTTGCAGACCTGAGAGAAAATATAATAAACACTTTTAAGGAATTTTATTATACTTATTTTGATGTGGAATACGGTAATAATCAGCCCGGTGATATTGTAGGTAACGGAATTGAAAAAGTGTATACACTCGTTTTACCTGAGGGATTTGAAATGATACAGTATAACAAAAATGAACATTCCGTAATTACAATATGGGAAAATGAAAGCGATGAAACGCTGATTCTTTCACAGGGTGACGGTATTACAAAAAGAAGTATTGATAATGAAAGACTTACTCAATCATCAACTGTTATTGACGGCGTACAGTATGAGATTTATACCGAAAGCGGCTATGTCCTTGTTATGTGGAGTACCGCAGAATATACATTCTCTTTGGATTATTACGGTGAGCGTTCAAGTGATGAAATTGTTTCTTTTGCAGAGGTGGTAGAATGAAAAAAATTATATCTTTTATTGTTTGTTTTGTGTTGATTTTTGCCTCGTCTATGTGTGTGTCAGCAAAATACGAAGAAATTTCATCCAATGAAAAGGAAGGTGCAACTCCTCAATGGCAGGTGATAAATACAATAAATATAACATTCTATATCACCGGTGGTAAAGCTTATGTGTCATATCTTGTAACGGCAGATGTTGATGATATAGATGTATCGGTGCAATTACAAAAGCAGACCTTATTCTGGTTTGATGTGGGAGATGAGAAAAACGAAAATTCAGGTAGTGCTAAATACATTTCAGGCACATACTCCGTACCTGTTGATTCTTCGGGGGAATACCGCGTTAAGCTGACAGTTAAAACACCAAATGAATACAAAACGAAAACAGCAGAATTTACATATGATGAAAAAATACTTATGGGTGATGCAAATTCCGACAGAGTGATAACTGCAAGTGATGCAAGACTTATATTGCGAAATTCTGCACTGCTTGAAAATTTTACATCTGCACAAAAATCAAATTGTGACATGAATCTTGACGGCATCATTACTGCCTCAGACGCAAGAACCGTGCTGAGAATATCTGCACAGCTTATATAAGGAGCAAAAAATGAAAAAGCTTTTTTCAATATGTCTGACAGCAGTTTTAACTTTCACTCTTTCGCTTGTTAGCTATGGGGAGATAATCGTTGATGATGCGTGGATCTATGATAAGATTAAAAATGAATTTTTTGGCAACACAACAAGCGGTTCTCCCAATTTATCAAACACGACGAATGCATCGCTGACTTTTTATATTTCCGATACGGGAATTGCCGTCATTTCATATTCTGTTTTGCTCAAAGCTGATGCAAACGAATCTGCAGCAGTTGAAATTTATCTCGACAGATATATTTTTGGTCCATTCCTGGAGCGAATCGACCCGGAATGGTCAATAAAATCCACAGAAAAATATCTGACCGATACAGTTACAACAACTGTTGACAGAAGCGGAAAATACAGAGTAACTATGAAGGTTTCCGCAGGAAAAGATAAATTCACAATTACATCAGAGTATAACTACCAAAAAAATACACTTATGGGAGATGTGAATGCAGACGGGAAAATTACCGCTTCAGATGCAAGGCTTGCGTTACGCTTTTCTGCAGGTCTTGATACATATACATCCGCTCAGCAGGCGAAATGTGATATAAATTCTGACGGCGTTATCACTGCCGCGGACGCAAGACTGATTTTGAAATTGTCCGCATCACTTGAATAGGAGGTTATTTTATGAAAAAGAACATGGCTGTATTATTATCATTTATACTTCTTTTTGGGATTATTTCAGTTTGTGTTTATGCACAGGAAGAAGATAAATACGCACCCGAAAAATTCTCGGATGAAGAATATGAAGCAGGTTTTTCATTCAAGTATGTTAATGTACTGCTTAAAAATGAGTATTCCTTTCAGGAATTTACACCCGAAATGCTGAACGGGGAGCTTATAGGTGAAATTGAAGCACCGTATACATTCAATCCCGATAACACTAATTACAACAAAGACACTTACCGGCATTTTTTGATTCTGCATCTTGCCGAACCTACAAAAGAAAACGTGCTTGAATTGTACAAGCAAATGAAAAAGTGTGAATATGTTGATGTGGCAGAAATCGGTCTGATTGATACATATATACCTGTTTATCCTGATTCACCTGATGAAATTGGCTATCATAGGGGTAATTACAGTCCTTGGGTAGAGCCTGATAATGAGAATTACAGCGGAAATATGCTGTTTAATCCGTATTATAAGCTGTATTATAATGAACTTTTGGAGCAGAGTGTTGCAACATTCAACCGTTTCGCAGATTATATAACAGATGTTGATTACATTTCATATTTTGCCGAAACATATATGAACAACGATAAAAATTATGTAACGCTTATTTTCAATGAAGCTGAAACTGATTCCGTAAATACTTACAACAGAGCAATTCTTAATAAATATTTTAATGAGGAAGAGATTTTATATATCGGTGATACCGTTTTTGCGGCTGTTGTATGCATCAATAAGGAGGATGCAGATAAAATTACACAAATAAATGAGCTTGCGTTTATCGGCGATGCATTTTTCACTCAAGGTCCGTACTCATTTACTTGTGAATGCGGCATATATATGTTGGGTGATGTTATTGGTGAGAAAAGTGCCATGGATGCTGATACGGAAAACACTGTTACAGCTGCAGATGCAAGGTATATTCTCAGATATTCTGCAGGACTTGAGAACGTGCAAAGTGATCTGAAAAGATTTTATTACTGTGCGGATATGAATTTTGACGGCGAAATCAACGCATCGGATGCAAGACTTGCACTTCGTACGTCTGCACAGCTTGAACAGGAATACAAAATAACATTCGGATATACATATATGTGGAGTGACTCAATAGTATAGGAGGAATAAATATGAAAAAAATAATTACTGTAACTTTGGCTATAATTTTACTGATAGGTTGTCAGTCATTTGCATACGCTGAAAACGTTGATAATTCACATACAACAGGACTGATATGGGACACTTGGGATGACATTGTTGAATACGCAATTTCACCCGATTCCGGATTAGACGTTTACGGAATGTCAATACTCAGAAAATGTGACATAAACGGTGACGGACAAATCACATCTGCGGATGCAAGAATGTGTCTGCGTGCATCAGCTGAGCTTGAAGAGTTAAATTATCAGCAAGCAGATGCGGCAGATGTTAACGCTGATGAAGTAATCACAAGTGCAGATGCAAGAATAATACTCAGAATTTCAGCAGGTCTTGATGAATATATTGTTCACACTATTGAAATGTCAACCGATTGGGGATTTATTTTCGGTTCTCTCAAAACGTCCGGCGGCGGAGTTTACAAATGGTACTGTACTGCAGATGAAGAACTTAAAGTGATTGAAACCGTAAGAAATACCGCAACGGAAGGTGTAGACGGTGCACCCGTTGAGCAGTATTTTATATTCTTCGCAGAAGAAACAGGTACATATACTGCACATTTTGAATTAAGAGCATCTTTTGAAGAAGAACCTATTGATAGTTTTGATATAAATGTAGTTGTAAAACAGTAATTCAGCGGTTAATCAAAACATAAATACAAAAAAAATCAGCAGTCACTGCCGTGTAGCAAGTGACTGCTTTAATTATGCATCGGACATTATGAATTGTGCAGAGGTGGAGGAAAGCCTCTTTTTCCGTTTGGAGGCGGCGGAGGAGGGAAGTCACCTTCCGGGGGAATATCGTGTTTTGACATATATCTTGACGCTTGCGTAGAAAACAGCTTGTGATATTTGCCGTGACGAGCCATAAGCTCATCGTGTGTGCCCATTTCTGCAACAGCTCCGTTCTCAAGCACAATGACTGTATCCGCAATAGTTGCACTTGACAGTCGGTGTGAAACAAAAATGCTTGTTTTTCCCTCACGGAGCTTGTCGAACTGCATATAAATCTCTTGCTCCGCAATAGCATCAAGAGATGCTGTGGGCTCGTCAAGTATAAGTATATCCGCATCAGAGTAGAACGCCCTTGCTACGGAGAGCTTCTGCCATTGACCTATGGAAAGCTCCGTGCCGTCCTTTTCAAAGTAGCGTGTAAGCGGAGTGTCGTATTCAAGAGGCATCTTTTCAATAAATGCAGCAGATCCCGATTTTTGTGCCGCATCACGCACATTTGAGTATGTTTTTTCTTTGGATATTGAGCCGAATGCAATATTGTCGCCTGCACTCACAGCGTATTTTCCGAAATCCTGGAAAATTATGCCGTACAGCCTGTAAAGAGCCTGAGTGTCGTATTCTCTGATGTCTTTGCCGTCAAGCAGAATCACACCGTCGGTAGGGTCGTAAAGCCTTGTTATCAGCTTTATAAGAGTGGTTTTGCCTGCACCGTTAAGACCTACCAACGCAACCGTACTGCCGGCTTTTATTGTAAGATTCATGTTATGTATAACATCCCTGTCCGCACCGGGGTAGCGGAAAGTTACGTTTTTAAGCTCAATGGTGTGTCCGCAGTGGTTTTTCGGCATTAAGGGATTTTCGGAAATCGGCTTTACCGTCTGTTTTTCATCCATAAACAGAATCATGTTGTCAATGAATAATGAGCCTTCGTAAATTGCCGAAACAACCGTAATTACGGATGTCAATGCAGATGAAATTGAGTTTAATGCACCTGTGTAAACGGAGTAGTCGGAAATTTGCGAAACATTTGTTGCTATCATATAGAACAGTATTCCGTTCATAACTGCAGTTGCCAATGAAAGCAGAAGATTTGCTCCGTTTTCCTGCAAAATCAGTTTTTTAATTCCCTTGAAATAACCGATAAAAACATCATTATACTTGCCGATAAACAGGTCGGATAAATTAAAAAGTCTTATCTCTTTAACCATATCCTTGTCAACCATTCTGTCGCTGTAATAGTTCATTTTACGGCGGTCTTTGGAATGGTGGAACATATAATTAAAGTTTTTTCTGCGAAAATGGAATGATACACCTGCACTTAAAACAGTAAGAAGAATAAATATTGCAAAAAATACAAGGCTTGACGGCGGTAATACCGTTAAAATTGCTCCCAATACCGCAAAATAGCTGACCATTGAAATGATTTTAGATATCAGCTCGAATGTGGAACGGAGAATATTTACGGGCCTTACGCCTGCCTCACGGTTTGCGTTTTCAAGTCTTTCATAAAAATCGGGTTTGTCAAAGGATGCAAGGTCAACGGTTTTTGCCTTTTTCATAATTTTAACCTTAACATGGTTTGTTACGGCTTCGCCTGCAATCTGCGTTACCATTTTTGAAAGGCTTGCCGCAAGGGTGTTGAGGAACAGATAGCCGAATTGTAAACTAAGCGGCAGAATAAGGTCTACATCCTGAGTAAAGCTCAATACCACACATTCAAGCAGATGTGCCGTTATGAGTGTTCCCACAAGTGGCATAACACCGTCATAAACTGTTATAAGCATCATAACTACGAGCAATACAGGCTGTGTTTCCCATACTAATTTAAAGATATATAACAGTCTTGACAGCGTACCTCCCACTGTTTCTTTAAGATAGCGTGGAACATCTTTTAAATTTTCAGGTTTTTTGGCTTTTAACCTTTCCGATGCTTCATGTATAGGCGGTCCGAAGCCGGGTTGCATATTATTTCCCTCTTTTCTTTTTAGCGGTATTTTTATTAAAATCTTTTTTGAAAGTATTTTGTTTTACAGGCTTTTCGGGAGTAACAAGACAATTAGAACCTGTGCCTATAAGGTCATATCTGCCTGCTTTTTTCAGTGCCGAAATAACAAGCTTTTTGTTTTCAGGGCGGAAATACTGCAATAATGCCCGTTGCTCCGCTTTTTCCTGAGGCGTTCTCGGTACATAAACCTTTTCCATGGTATATGGGTCAAGTCCCGTGTAGAACATACAGGTTGAAACCGTACCCGGTGTAGGATAAAAGTCCTGTACCTGTTCGGGGTGAAGCCCCTCTTTTTTAAGGAATCTTGCAAGATCTATGGCATCCTCAACGGTGCTTCCGGGATGAGACGACATAAGATACGGAACAAGATACTGATTTTTGTCAGCTTTTTTGTTAAGCTCGTAATATCTCTTTTTAAAGCGGTTGTATATTTCAATGGGCGGCTTTCCCATTCTTTTAAGAACATTGGCTGAACAATGCTCGGGGGCAACCTTTAACTGACCGCTGATATGATGTTCCACAAGCTCCTTGAAAAATGTTTCGTCTTTGTCCGCAATAAGGTAGTCAAAACGGATTCCCGAACGGATAAATACCTTTTTGACTTTAGGTAATGCCCTCAGCTTTCTTAAAAGACTTAAATAATCGCTGTGGTCAACCTTTACGGCGGGACATACTGACGGTGCAAGACATTTTCTGTCTGCACAAAGACCTCTTTTAAGCTGTGCATCACAAGAGGGGGCACGGAAATTTGCCGTAGGTCCGCCAACATCGTGAATATAGCCTTTAAAATCATCCATTTCGGTGATTGTTTTTGCTTCCTCAATAACCGATTCGTGACTTCTGCAACTTATCTGCCTGCCCTGATGATAGGCAAGTGAACAGAAATTGCAAGCACCGTAGCAACCTCTGTTGTGAATAATTGAAAACTTTACTTCCTCAATTCCCGGTACACCGCCGAGAGCTTCATACGATGGGTGATAGGTTCTCATAAACGGCAGAGAATAAACCTCGTCCATTTCTTCGGTGGAAAGGGGAGACATAGGGGGATTCTGCACAACAATGGTGTCGCCGTGACGCTGAATTACAGTTTTTCCTCTTACGGCGTCATGCTCATCCTGTTGAATACGGCAGGATTTTGCATACTGCTTTTTACCCTCATCGGTATTTACACTTACTGCTTCAAAGCTCGGACATTCCTTAACGGGCATCGGCTTGTAATCCTTTGTTTTTACGCAGTAGCAAGTGCCTTTAATATCGGTAAGCGAATGTATATCCTCACCGTTTTTCAGTCTGTCTGCAATTTCAACAATATGCTTTTCACCCATGCCGTACATAAGTAAATCTGCTGTGGAATCAATAAGAATCGACGGACGGACTTTATCATCCCAATAATCGTAATGTGCAAAACGGCGAAGTGAAGCTTCAAGACCGCCTATTGCTATGGGTACATCACCGTAAATTTTCCTGATGTTTTTACAGTAAACGATAACTGCTCTGTCAGGTCTGGCTCCGGATTTTCCGCCTGCTGTGTAAGCATCGTCACTTCTCGGCTTTTTTGCGGCAGTATAGTGAGCAACCATCGAGTCAATATTTCCGCCGTTTACAAGAAAACCGTACCTCGGCTTGCCGAATCGGGTGTAATCCTCATCTTTTTTAGGTTGAGGAAGAATACATACTCTGTAACCTGCATTTTCAAGCACACGGGATATAATAGCTGTGCCGAAAGAGGGATGGTCAACATATGCGTCACCCGTTACAAGTACAAAATCCGCATAATACCAGCCTTTGTCAAGCATTTCATCTTTTGTTATGGGAAGAAAGGACATAAATCTGCTCCTTTTAAATAATTCATATTGTATACATTAAAAAGACACCTCAAAAGAGATGTCAACTTGTTTTTTCCAAAAGATGCTTTTTGAGTGCATTGAATGATTCTTCGCTGATAACGTGTTCAATTCGGCAAGCATCATCAGCGGCTGTTGCTTCGTCAACACCCAATTCGATTAAAATTCTTGTAAGGATATTGTGGCGTTCATATATTTTTTCGGCAATTTCAAGCCCTGTAGCAGTAAGTGACAGGTGACCGTCATTGTCTACATTTACATATCCGCCTTGCTTCAAAATACTCATAGCTCTGCTGACGCTGGGTTTTGAATATCCCATATATTCACATACATCTATAGAACGGACAGCTTTACCTTGTTTTAATAGTATATATATGGTTTCCAGATACATTTCACCGGACTCGTGAATATGCATACAGAATACCTCCCCGAAAATCTTTTCTGTCAGTATACCATAAATACATAAAAAAATCAAGATTGTAAAACTGCTGTTTTGTTAAATATATAAAAAAAAGAAAATTTTACACAAAAGTGTTGACAAACTGAGAAATAGTGCTATAATGATTTGTAGTTAGCGAGAGCTAACCGTTCCTGTGCTAAATTTGTTTGTTTATTCGTATATATAAAAGAGGGTGTAATTATGATGCCGTTGTCATTCGCCAATATGGGCGATGAAAATATAATTAAAAAGGTCGGCGGTAAGCCTGAAGTTAAGGCACACCTTGAAAATCTCGGATTCGTTGCAGGCGGTACCGTTACAATTATAAACGAAATGGGCGGCAATCTTATTGTTAATGTAAAAGGTGCCCGTGTTGCAATCAGTAAGGAAATGGCGCAGAAGATAATGATTTGATTCTGCTTGTTTTTAATTTTTTGTGTAAGGAGGAAAAGGTATGAAAACTCTTAAAGAGGCAAAGGTAGGTCAGACAGTAAAAGTCGTAAAGCTTCACGGCGAAGGTGCAGTTAAACGCAGAATTATGGATATGGGCATTACCAAAAGCGTAGAGATCTATATTCGCAAAGTTGCTCCTTTGGGCGATCCTATCGAAGTAACCGTTCGTGGTTATGAACTTTCACTTCGTAAAGCTGATGCCGAAATGGTTGAAATCGAGTAATTAAATATTTTTTTACTTTTAGGTTAGTGTCAGCTAACCGATTCAGAAAGAGAGGAACTTTATTATGAGTATTAAAATTGCACTTGCCGGTAACCCAAACAGCGGCAAAACCACTCTTTTCAATGCTCTTACCGGTTCAAACCAGTATGTTGGTAACTGGCCGGGTGTTACTGTAGAGAAAAAAGAGGGTAAATTAAAGAAAAACAGTGATGTTATTGTTACCGACCTTCCGGGTATCTACTCACTTTCACCTTACACATTAGAGGAAGTTGTAGCAAGAAATTATCTTATCAACGAGCGTCCCGATGCAATTCTCAATATTGTTGACGGAACGAACCTTGAAAGAAATCTTTACCTCACAACACAGCTTACAGAGCTTGGTATTCCTGTTGTTATCGCTATCAATATGATGGATATTGTAAAAAAGAACGGCGATAAGATTAACACGGAACAGCTCGGCCAACAGCTTGGTTGCAAAATAGTTGAAATTTCAGCTTTAAAGGGTACAGGCACACAGGAAGCTGCAGATGCAGCCATTGAGGCGGCAAAAAAAGGCAAAGCAGTACCTCAGCACACATTCTCAGGTTCTGTTGAACACGCTATTGCTCACATTGAGGAAGCAGCAGTTCACGGTATGCCGGAAGAACAGCAGAGATGGTATGCGGTTAAGATTTTTGAGCGTGACGACAAGGTTCTTGAACAGCTCAATTTGGATAAGGCTGTACTTGACCATATCGAGGCTGACATTGTTGCAGTTGAAAATGAAATGGATGATGATGCAGAAAGCATTATCACAAATGAGCGTTATGTTTATATTGCACAGCTTATGAAGAGCTGTTACAAGAAAAAGAGTGCACAAAAAATGACGGTTTCTGATAAAATTGACAGAATCGTTACAAACCGTATTCTTGCTCTTCCCATTTTTGCAGTAATAATGTGGCTCGTATATTACATATCAATCGGTTCAATAGGTGATTGGACTGTCGGATTTATGAACGACACTCTTTTCGGTGAATGGATCGTTCCCGGTGTTACAACTCTTCTTGAAAACATCGGCTGTGCATCCTGGCTTGTAAGCCTTGTTGCAGACGGTATCGTTGGCGGTGTAGGTGCAGTTCTCGGCTTTGTACCACAGATGCTTATTCTCTTCCTTCTTCTTGCCATTCTTGAAGATTGCGGATATATGTCCCGTGTTGCATTCATTATGGACAGAATTTTCCGTAAGTTCGGTCTTTCGGGTAAGAGCTTCATCCCCATGCTTGTTGCAACAGGATGCGGTGTTCCCGGCGTTATGGCATCAAGAACTATTGAGCAGGACCGTGACCGCAAGATGACTATTATGACAACTTGTTTTATGCCCTGCGGTGCAAAGCTTCCCATTATTTCAATGATTGCAGGTGCACTTTTCGGCGGTAGTGCATGGATTGCAACATCTGCTTACTTTATCGGTATCGGTGCAGTTATTGTTTCCGGTATTATGCTCAAAAAAACAAAGCCTTTTGCAGGCGATCCTGCTCCCTTTGTTATGGAGCTTCCCTCATATCATGCTCCCGTACCCGGCAACATTTTAAGAGCAACATGGGAACGTGGTTGGTCATTTATTAAGCGTGCAGGTACGGTTATCCTTGCCGCAAGCGTTCTTGTATGGATTCTTCAGTCCCTTTCATTTGAAGGCGGTTTCCACTACATCACAGAAGAACTCGGCGGTGCATCAATCCTCGAAGTAATCGGTGGTGCTATTGCGGTTATCTTCCAACCTCTCGGTTTCGGTTCATGGCAGGCAGCAGTTGCAACAATCCTCGGTCTTGTTGCTAAAGAAGAGGTTGTTGGTGTATTCGGTACACTTTCATCAATGGCAGATGCAGACCTTGCATTTGAACTTGTTGATTCTATGGATTCTGCAAAACTTGCTCTCTTCGGTCAGGAATTCTTTGGCGGAAGTGCTCTTGCAGGCTTCTCATTCATGATATTTAACCTTCTCTGTGCTCCCTGTTTTGCAGCTATGGGTGCTATCAAGAGAGAAATGAACAACTGGAAATGGACTGCTTTTGCAATCGGTTATATGTGTGTATTTGCTTATGCAATTTCACTTATCGTATTCCAGCTCGGTTCATGGTTCTTTGGCGGCGGAAATATCATAGGTACAATCGTTGCTGCAATACTTCTTGCATTCATCGTTTATATGCTTGTTCGCAAGAATCCTTACAGCGATAACAAACTTACAAAAAAGATTTAAGGTGATTAGATGGAATTGAATTTACCTACAATTATTATTGCGGCAATCATTGTTGCGGTGCTCGTGGCTATAGTTGTTGTGCAAATAAGAAATAAGAAAAAGGGTAAAAGCTCCTGTTCCTGCGGCGGTTCCTGCGGAACCTGTCCCATGGGTGATTCCTGTCACAAATCTGAATAAAATTTATGGGCTATCCTTAAAGGGTAGCCCAAATTTTAATGAGTAATGTGTTGATACATAAACAATAATTTAATTTTCAATGTACAATTTACAATGTACAATTAATTAACAATGAAAATGGGTTAAAGGGCGAAGCCTTTTCCTCCACTCCTCACTCCTCACTTCTCACTACTAACTGATAAATTATTGTTTAAATTTTCTCCTTAA
>CAZBVV010000025.1:0-20510 GCA_964495345.1 uncultured Eubacteriales bacterium | reverse complement strand
TTACATTTACTCATAAGCTCAGCAACAAGATTTTTGACAGTTGCAACAGTTTCCTCTACGGGTACTTTTGCACTGTAAGTTTTATCTCTTGTAACAACTTCACAAACATTTTCTTTAAGATTACGGGGGCTGACGATAACTCTCACAGGTACACCTAAAAGGTCTGCATCGGAGAACATAAAGCCTGCACTTACCTTACGGTCATCATAAATTACCTCAAGACCTGCGTCCTGTAACTGTTCGTACATCTTATCTGCGGCAGAATGTGTTTCTTCATCTGCTGATTTCATACAGCAAAGATGAACTTGCCAGGGAGCAATAGACATAGGCCAGATAGGACCGTATTCATCGTGGTGAGCTTCGCAAACCGAAGCGGCAAGTCTGCCTACGCCGATACCGTAGCAACCCATAATGGGAGTACAGGTTTCGCCTTTTTCATCAAGATAAGTCATACCCATTGACTTTGTATACTTTGTGCCAAGCTGGAATATGTTACCGACCTCAATACCTCTTGAAACGGTGATTGAATGTTTACCGCACTTGGGACAGATACCGCCTGTGATAATTTTTGCAAAATCATGATATTCTGCATCGGGGAATTCCCTTGCCATATCAAGACCTGTAAAGTGATAATCTGTTTCGTTTGCACCGCAAACCATGTTGTTTGTATTTTCTACGGATTTATCAAAAAGGATAAGAGGCTTACATTCTGCATTCATATCAACAGGACCGATAAAGCCGGCTTTAATTCCGCTTTCATCTGTGATAACAGCGGGATGAATATTCTCGCCAAGGAAGTTTGTAAGCTTTGTTTCGTTAACATCAAGGTCGCCTCTGATAAATACGATAACATATTCATCAGTAAGATTTTTCTGATAAACAACAGCTTTAAGGCTCTTTTCTGCGGGTGCATTGAGGAAATCACAAACCTGTTCGATTGTGTGCATTTCGGGTGTTGCAACCTTTGTAAGTTCCTCGGAAACTTCATCTCTTGTGTTTTCAATAATGCTCTCTGCGGCTTCCATATTTGCACTGTATCCGCAATCGGAACAAATAGCGATAGAATCTTCACCGATAGCAGTAAGAAGCATATATTCATGTGAAATACTGCCGCCCATCATACCTGAATCGGACTGAACAACGATAGTTTCGGGAATACCTGCACGTGCAAAAATCTTCTGATATGCTTTGTAGCATCTGTCATAATACTGCTCAAGGTCTTCCTGAGATGTATGAAATGAATATGCATCCTTCATTGTAAATTCACGAACACGGATAAGACCTGCTCTGGGTCTTGCCTCATCACGGAACTTAGTCTGAATCTGATAGATCATAAAAGGATAACGGGTATATGTATTACCGTATTCTCTTACAAGCTGAACAGCAGCCTCCTCATGTGTCATACCGAGAACCATGGGAGAACCGTTTCTGTCCTTAAAACGGCAAAGTGAATTGTCAATAGATGAATATCTGCCCGACTCCTCCCAGAGTGATGCGGGCATTACAACAGGAAACTGTACTTCCTGACCGTCAATTTTATCCATTTCTTCACGGATAATATTTTCGATTTTCTTTGTTATACGGCGAAGAGGCATATATGAAGAATAGATACCGTTTGAAACAAATTTCATGTATCCGCCTCTGACCATTAACGCGTGGCTGTCAACAACGCAATCTGAGGGTTTTTCCTTAAATCTCTCGCCTACTAATTTTTCAAGTTTCATAATCAAACCTCTATATCAAATTAAATTTTTACACCTTTTTGTCTTAATTTATCTTTAAGCACATTTACATTTTCAAATGACGGAGAAAATACTATTCCGTCCATTCCGCAGTTAATACTGCCCCGTATATTCTCTTCAACATCATCAATAAAAATACATTCATCAGGATTCAAAGAGAATTTTTCAAAAAGAGCTTCATATATTTCTCTTTCAGGTTTGAGCAGTTGATAATCAGCAGAAATAAGAACACCGTCCATAAGCCCCAAAACAGGTATTTTATTGCGGTAATTATGGAATTGATGTGTTGCATTACTTAACAGATATACATTATAACCGTTTTCTTTCAACTGTGCAACCAAATCATACATTTCGGGAAAGGGTGGCATATGATTTGAAACAAAACAATTATCAACATACAACTCTTTTAAAAGAGCAATAAGATGCTTCGGAAGGTTATCTTTTATAATATCAAGCATTTGCTCATAAGTCATAGTGCCTCTGTCAACCTCACGGTATTCTTTGGTATTATAAAAATGAGTAACAATCGCATCAATTTCATCTTTATCTGAAAGGATTGTGCTGAAAATCTTTTCGGGATAAAACATAATAAGCACATTTCCCATATCGAATACTATATTTTTAATCATTATAAAACTTCCTCAAGATATTTTACAATATCGCCTACGCTTTCAAAACTGCTGAGTACATCATCGTCAATTTCTACAGCAAAATCATCCTCAAGGCTCATTACAATGTCAATCATATCAAATTCGCTTGCATCAAGTTCACTGAATGATGTTTCGGCTGTGATTTCACTTTTTTCCACGCCGAACAAATCCGCAACGATAGTACGCACTTTTTCAAAAACCATATAACTGCTCCTAAAAAATACTCATATTAAAATATTATTGATTTTAAACTCGATTGTCAATAGTTTTTATACAATTATCAGCATTAAAACCAAGAGCGATGCCCAAGGAAAGACATCGCTCTGCTGAGAAAAAAATTACTTTCTGTTTTTAAACATCTCGAAAATAGCACCGATTTCATCGTCACTTGTGCCGAACTGTTCAGCATCTTTTTTTGGCTCCTCAACAGGCTCAGCAGGTTTTTCTTCCGTAGCAGGCACTTCTTCTGCAACAGGTTCTTCAACCTCTGCTTTTTCACCGAAGCCGGTAGCAACAACTGTAAGAATCATCTCATCGTCAAGAGAAGAATCAAGTGAAACACCGAAGATAATATTAGCATCCGGATCTGCTGTTTCTGCTACGGTTGCAGATGCGATATCAACAGCATCAAGAGTGATATCGGGCGATGCACATATATTAATGATAATACCCTTTGAACCTTTGATTGAGGTTTCGAGCAAGGGACTTGTGATAGCCATTCTTGCTGCTTCCTCTGCCTTATCCTTACCTTTTGCACGACCAACACCCATGTGTGCAAAACCTGCATCTTTCATTACGGATGTAACGTCTGCAAAGTCAAGGTTGATAAGACCGGGAACTGTAATAAGCTCTGCAATACTGCGTACACCCTGTCTGAGAACATCGTCTGCTGCGATGAACGCATTTGCGAATGTAATCTTTTCGTCTGAAATGTATTTAAGTCTTTCATTAGGGATAATGATAAGGCTGTCTACGTGCTGTGAAAGCTCTGCAATACCTGCCTCAGCCTGTATCATACGGCGTCTGCCTTCAAAATTGAAAGGCTTAGTAACGATACCGATAGTAAGAATCCCCTTATCCTTAGCCATCTGTGCAATAACGGGAGCTGCACCTGTACCTGTGCCGCCGCCCATACCTGCGGTAATAAATACCATATCTGCACCGCTGAGAGCGTCATTGATAACATCCATACTCTCCTCAGCAGCTTTTTTACCAACTTCGGGCTTAGCACCTGCACCTTTACCGTCGGTCACTTTTTCACCGATCTGAATTTTATTCGTTGCCTTTGAATACATAAGAACCTGCTTATCTGTATTTATAGAAACGAACTCTACGCCCTGAACGCCTGCGTCTACCATTCTGTTAATCGCGTTTCCGCCACCGCCGCCGACACCGATAACTTTTATCTTTGTGACTGCTTCAATTTCAGTTGCAATTTCAAAAGCCATTTTTTCTTCCTCCATATATTAACGATTTTGGGATTTATCTACAACAATACTTATATATCATACCATGTTACTACATAAATTTCAATATCTAAAGTATAAAATATTACTCTTTTTTTCATTATATTTTTACCAACATGGCACAATTTAACCTACTGTCACCAAAGAATCTTTATTCTGCAACAATTCCTGTTGAATTGAATACTCCTCATAATCAATCGTATCTTCTTCGATTGGCGACGTATCATTACGCACGTATGACCTGTCAGTTGATGTAGCATCTATAATTAGATGTGCATTTGCATTTTCTTTAAGTTCTCTATCCAAAGTTACATCGGTAATAAATACTTTCTCATCTATATCCGTTAATGTGCCGAACGTGACGGTAATTCTTGAATTTATAACAATTTTTACGTTTGCAACGTTTTCAATATCATATTTTGTAATATTGGTAAGACCGCCCTCTTTACAAGCGTTAACGAGCGTTAAAAGTCTTATTGAATCGGTTGAGTCTGAAAACTCTGCAATCTTACCGTTTTCAAGTGTGTTAAATTCAACACCTACCAGCTTTGAAGCTCCTTGCGGAAGAAAGCTCTCTACGCCCAATACCTTGAAATTTTCGTCAAGAACGATAAATTTACCGTTGGATTCAATCCCGTATGCTGCGGATGTGTCCGTAACTGTAATTTCAAGTGTAGACATCAACTTTCTTTTTACTTCAGCCTTACCTATGTAAGGTAATTCAGTTGTGATTTTTTCGGATATCTTACTTAATGAAAGCTGAAAAAGTCCTACCCCTAAATCAACGTCAGATGCTTCTATTATTTCGTCATCGGTATAATAACTGCTGACTGCGGCATTACCTGTGGCAGAAATCACATTAATTTTATTCACTTTAAAAAGTACGAATGTAATAAGCACATACAAAACAACCGCAAGAATAAGGCAAGCGGATAATGCTATAATTATCCTGTTCCTTATTGCGGTTTTATTTAATTTTTTTCTTTCAGCAGAGCCGCCGTCAGTTGTTTTTTGTGTCATCCTGTACTGTCCTTTCTTTTTTTATATCACAACCGAGAGAACATAGAACTTTGCACATATCCTCATAACCTCTCTCAACAAATTTTACATCTTCAACAGTTGTTGTGCCGTGTGCCGCAAGTCCTGCAAGCACAAGAGCCGCACCGCCTCTTAAATCGGATGCAATAACTTTTGCACCCGTAAGATTATCAACACCCTCAATAACTGCCATTCTGCCGTCAACACGGATTTTTGCACCGAAACGAACTAATTCACTCACATGCTTATAACGGCTTTCAAAAATCGTTTCAATAATAACGCTTGTGCCTGCACATACGGTTGTCATCGCCATTATGGGGGCTTGCATATCTGTGGGAAAACCCGGATAGGGCATGGTTCTTACTGTTTTTATCCCCGTCAATCTTGGAGGAGCTGTAAGAGTGAGTGCACTTGCTGAAACAGAAATATCACACCCTGCCTCTTCAAAAACAGGAATAACAGGTGCGATATGTGCAGGAATTATATTGGTCAGTTGCACCTTACCGTGAGTCATCGCCGCTGCAGACATATATGTAGCCGCCACTATCCTGTCAGGGATTACTTTATGCTGAACGGGATGCAGTTTTTCAACACCCTCGATAACTATAGTTCCCTCGCCCGTTCCCGATATTCTCGCACCGCAACTGTTAAGAAAATCTGCAAGGTCGCTGATTTCGGGTTCTCTTGCGGCGTTTGAAATAACGGTAGTACCACGTGCCATACAGGCAGTAAGAATTATATTTTCGGTTGCACCTACACTGGGAAACGAAAGGGTGATATTTGTGCCTTCAAGATGTTTTACGGTTTCAAACTCAATCTTTGCAAACTCCTCATGTATATTTACACCGAAACGCTGAATCGCATCAAGGTGTAAATCTATGGGACGAAGTCCTATTTCACATCCGCCGGGAGTTGAAAGGCTGGCTTTACCCATACGTCCTATAATTGCACCTAAAAACACTACCGATGAACGCATTTCCCGCATCAATTCATCGGGAATATCATATTTGTTGACATTTGTACTGTCAACCGTAACGGTATGTTCATCTTTTGCAACTCTACAGCCCAGATGACGAAGAATTTTTACGGTTGCATCAACATCGGATATATCCGGGCAGTTCGTTATCACCGACTCACCTTTTATAAGAATTGTTGCCGCAAGAATCGGTAAAACGCTGTTCTTTGAGCCTTGTATTTTTGCAGTACCGAACAGTCTGTTTCTTCCGTTTATTATAAATCTGCTCACATAAATTCCCACCTTTCAATGCATATTATGCGGTGAGATATGTCCGTGTTCATAAACGGAGACAGACATAAACATATTAATTATTCACAAGAGAAACTATAACGTCACAAATCTGTTTCTGAGCGTCTGCAATACAAAGATTTTTTGAATTTCTTCCCATATCTTCACGCAATGCATCATTGTTCAAAAGTTCTCTTATAATATCTGCAAGCACTTCATCCGTAAGGTCTTTCTCCTGAATAACCCTTGCGGCATTTGCGTTGACAAGTGTCATGGCGTTATGGTACTGATGATTTTCAGACACATTGGGTGACGGAATGAGGATACTTGCCTTTCCGCTTGCCTGTAGTTCCGCAAGTGTACTTGCACCTGAACGGCAAACAACGATATCTGCAGCCGCAAGACATTTGTCCATATTGTGAATATACTCGCTTACATTGATATTCTTTGCATTATCGGCATCAATACCGTTTTCTCTTAATTTTTCGGGGAACCACTTACCGTACTGACCGTATGCATGGATAAAATTGCACTTATAATCTGCATTAATCATGGGAATAACACGGGACATAGCCTCGTTTATTGTTTTTGCACCAAGGCTTCCGCCGAAAGACAGTATCAAAGGATTATTGTCAATCCCCAATTCTGCTCTTGCAAAATCTCTGTCTGCACGAAGAATCTCATTCCTTACAGGCAAACCTGTCACAACGGGAGAAGCCTTACATTCAAGATACTCCTGTGCTTTCGGAACGGTAAGCATTACTGCATCAACCTGTTTCGCAAGCATCTTGTTTGTCATACCGGGAAAGGCATTCTGTTCATGAATAGCTGTTTTTATACCCATCTTTGCCGCAGTTCTCACAACAGGACCGCTGACATATCCGCCGAATCCGACTACTGCATCAGGCTTGAACTGTTTAAGAATTTTTCTGACCGTTCTGCCGCAATTTGCAAGACGCCAAAGAGTAGCAATATTTCTGAAAATGTTTTTAATTGAAATTTTACGCTGAAAACCGCTTATGGAAATAGCTTTAAAATCAAATCCTGCTTTGGGAACAAGCTGTGATTCAATTTTATCTTTTGTGCCGATAAAAAGAATCTCGGCATCGGGATATCTTTCTCTTATCTCACCTGCAGCGGCAAGGGCGGGATTTATATGCCCGCCTGTACCGCCTGTTGCAAAAATAATTTTCATGTAATAAGACCTACTTTTTCTTTATTCTGCTTTCGCGTGATACTGCCATAACTATACCCATTTCACCAAGAAGCACCAATATTGACGAGCCTCCGTAACTGAAGAATGGTAAGCTGATGCCGGTATTCGGTATTGAGTCCGTTACAACGGCAATATTGAGAATTACCTGCAAACCTATCTGGAAGGCAATTCCCATGGCAAGCATTCCGCCGAATCGTGTTTTTGCCTTTAAACCTATTGCAACACCTCTGTAAATAAGGAGCAGGTAAATCAATATTATTCCCGATGCACGGATAAAGCCCAATTCTTCACACACAATAGCAAAAATCATATCGTTCTGTGATTCGGGAACATAATTATATTTCTGTGTTGAATCACCTAAACCTTTACCGAAAAGTCCGCCTGAGCCGATTGCATAAAGTCCCTGGTTTGTCTGGAAACGGGCATTGTTAGGTTCAAAATCCTTATCGAGCCATGCAACGATTCGCCTTTCCATATATCCTCTGAGAAGCTTAAAAACAAAATTATATTCTTCATCTGATTCTTCGGCGGCTACGTACTCTTCACCTGCAGCTTCTGCGGCGGCAATAGCCTCATCTTCCGCTTTAATATTTTGATAAATCGGCACGCAAACCATAAGCATTACCACCATAACTACGGCAAGACCCAAAGCAAACCATCTTTTACGAACACCGCCTATGAACATCATTGACGCACCAAGACAAAGGACGAGAATACAGCCTGAAAGATGATTCTCCGCATATACCAGCACACCAAACAGAACAAATACAGGTACATAAATCCATGTGGGAACCCATGATTCTTTTACTATACCGTTACGCAAACATTCAGGACAAATTTTAAGTTTTCCTATTGTATTACTCCATAAATTATTAGCTTTAGAAGGAATTGATGCGGTTGAAAGCTTTTTACTGCTCATTCTTGTTGCATACTTACTGTAAATGTACGCACCTGCAAGAACAACGGCAAATTTAGCAATTTCCGACGGCTGAAAAGTACCAAAACCGGGGATTTTGATCCATCTGTGAAATCCCTCTTTTACTTCGGGAAGAAACAAAACGATTACCAATAAAAACAGAGAGATTCCTTGTACAATCCAAGTACATTTTTTCCACAAATCGACCTTGATGAATGAAAATAGCATCATTACCAATACGCCTGCAACAGCAAAAAACACCTGTCTTTTTATATAGTACTGCGGATCATAATCACATTCAGGATCGTTTGCCGCAGAGGGATAACTTGCTGAATACAACATAAAAAGACCTATTGTTAACAGTGCGATAACCGAAAGAAAAAATACTATATCAACACTGCCGTTATTAAAATATTCGTTAAGAAAACTTCTTATTTTACCTTTCACTTTATCCATAGTAATTCTCCTTTATTCAGACCTCATACCGGTTGACCGAAGTACACAAGAAGAATTGCAATAACTGAACCGATAATATTAATTAATGAAAATACATAAACAATTTTTTTCTCTTTCCATCCGCATTTTTCAAAATGATGATGAATAGGTGCCATTTTAAATATGCGTTTACCGTGTGTAAGTTTAAAATAACCTATCTGTATAATGTCGGAAGCGAACTCCATTACATAAACAATGCCGATAAGAAGAATTAGCCACGGCATATCAAGACAATAGGATACGGCAACTACAAGACCACCTAAAAACATGGAACCTGTGTCGCCCATCATAACCTTTGCAGGATGCCAGTTCCAGATAAGATAGCCTGCAAGTGCACCGAAGAGTGCCGCACAGAGAAGACTTACACCGAACACACCTCTGAGAATTGATATAACAAGTGCCGCAACAGCAAAAGTTGCTGTAACAGATGCACAAAGTCCGTCGATGCCGTCAGTAAAATTAACTGCATTTACCGTACAGTAAAGCACGGCAACACCGAGAATCCAGAAGAACCAGCCTAAATCAAGATTGCCGTAGAAAGGAATGTAAACATATGTTGCACCTACCGAATAAAGAGAAGCAAGATATCCGCCCATTACGAGAATCTGTGCAACGGTTTTCTGTATAATTGTAAGACCGAGATTCCTTTTTTTTGCCACTTTGATATAATCATCAACAAAGCCTATAAGAGCAAAAGCAAACGCCATAATAATACCGCTGTAAAGCTTTGTTTTTACGGTACCGGGAACAAGGCTGTCACCACCGACGATATCACCGCCCATGAGTTTGTCGGAAACGAGCACAACAATCATTGAAGCCAGAAAACCTGCCATAAAGAGTATACCGCCCATTGTGGGAGTTCCCTCTTTCTTTTTATGCCACGCAGGACCTATATCAAGAATTGTCTGACCGAATTTAAGTTTATGCAGCCATGGAATAACAACATAACCGAGCAAAAACGCAACGATAAACGCCGCAACAGCTCCGATTGCAAGGGCTAACCATGTATTCATAATAAATTCTCCTTTCACTTACTGTTGTTTATCATCAAGATTTTCATATACGAATTTTATAACATTTTCGAGCTTCATGCCACGGCTTGCCTTATACAAAACCGCATCACCCGAACAGATAATTTGTGCAATTGAGTCAGCAAGAGCTTTTGCATCAGAGAAGACGTAAACCTCATTTACACCGGCAGACTTTGCAGCCGAGGCAATATATTCAGCCTCTTTACCGTAAGTAAAAAGCACGTCTATGCCCTTTTCACCTGCATATTTACCGCATTCGCTGTGAGCAGTACGTGAATAATCACCAAGTTCCAGCATATCACCCAGCACGGCAACAGTTCTTTTTGCTCCCATTGACACCAGAGTTTTAATACCCGCCTTCACGGAATCGGGACTTGCATTGTAGCAATCCTCAACAAAGGTTATTCCGTATTTTTTTACGGTTTTCTGTCTCATACCTGCCGGTACATAATCCTTTAACGAATCAGCCGCTTTTCGGGGCTCAACACCGATACAAACACCTGCTGTAAATGCCGCAAGTGCATTATACACATTATGTATACCTGCGATAGGAATGTAAGAAGCATACTTTTCATTATTATATAAAATATTAAAATGTATACCCTCAGAAGTCTGCTCTATATCAACTGCTCTGACAGAGCTTTTTTCATTCTCAATACCGAAAAATATAACATTGTAATCACTAAGCTCAAGCTGTGACAGCAAATCGTTATCACCGTTTACAACAAGAGGTGAACCTTTTTGCATACCGTTAAGAATTTCGAGCTTTGCTTTGAGTATATTTTCTCTTGAACCAAGATTTTCAATATGGGAAACGCCTACATTTGTAATGATTCCCACATCAGGTCTTGATACTGCAGTCAGTGCGGAAATCTCACCTGAATGATTCATTCCCATTTCAATAACTGCCGCCTGAGTGTCCTCTTCAATATTAAACAACGTAAGAGGCATACCTATTTCATTATTCAGATTACCCTGTGTTTTTATTGTGCGATATTCAGTCGCCGATACGAGAGCCGTCATTTCCTTTGTGGTGGTTTTACCCACGCTGCCTGTAAGACCGATAACTTTTATATCAAACAATCCTCTGTAATAGGATGCAATATCAAGAAGGGCTTTCTTCGTATCCTCCACATAAACAACGGGAAGGGAGCTTTCTGTTTTTTTTCTGCAAAGCAGAGCCGCCGCGCCGTCGGTTTGGGCACATTGTATAAAATCGTGTCCGTCAAACCGATCACCCTCAAGTGCAACAAACAAGCCGCCCTTTACAGGTTTTCTTGAATCGGTATAGATGCCGTTAACCGTGCAGTCCTTTGTAAATGTTCCGTTTACTGCAACGGCTATATCTGATAACAAAAGTGGTTTCAATGAAAATCATCCTTTTATAGTGCCGTCGAGAAGTCCTTTTACGATTTCTCTCTCGTCATAATGTATTTTTCCCGTATTAAGTATCTGATAAGTTTCGTGACCTTTGCCGGCAAGGAGAACTATATCGTCAACTGCCGCTTCTTTAAGTGCCGCACTGATTGCCTTTGTTCTGTCGGGTTCAACAATCTTTTTGACCTTCTGCCCTTTTACACCGACCATAATATCTGCAATAATTACGTCGGGATCTTCGCTTCGGGGATTATCCGACGTAACAACGATAACATCGGACAATCGTGCGGCAATAGCTCCCATTACGGGACGCTTTGTTTTATCTCTGTCACCGCCGCAACCGAATACCGTGATAATTCTGTTCTTCGCAATTTTGCGAAGTGATGTAATAATATTTTCAAGTCCGTCGGGAGAATGAGCGTAGTCTATAATAACGGTGTAGGGAGTATTAGTGGGAACAACCTCAATTCTGCCCTTAACACCCTCGCTGAGTGAAAGTGCATATACAACACGGCTGAAATCAAAGCCCATTTCTATAAGAGTAACTGCTGCCGCCATTGTGTTATATACTGTAAACTCACCCGGTATTCCGACTTTCACACGCTCAATGTAACCTGTTTTGGCAAGTTCATACTCTATACCGTCATTTTTATATCGGATATATGTTGCCATATAATCGGATTTATTTTCATTGACGGAATATGTTACCATTCTGCCGTTAGAATTACGAAGCATTGACATGGCATACTCGTCATCGAGATTAAGAATACACAGTTCGCTCTGCTCAAAGAGTTTTGATTTAGCCTGTGCATAATTTTCAAACGTGCCGTGATAATCAAGATGGTCCTGTGTAAGATTTGTAAAAACACCTGCGGAAAACTTAATTCCTGCAACGCGTTCCTGTGCAAGAGCCTGTGAAGAGACCTCCATAACACAGTATTCACATCCTGCCTCAACCATTTCGGCAAAAAGTTTGTTCAGCTCAAAGCTTTCGGGAGTTGTGAGAGATGCAGGATATTCTTTATCACCGACCATATTTTTAACCGTGCCGATAAGTCCTGCTTTGTGCCCCATTTTTTCAAGCATACCTTTTATAATAAAGGCTGTTGTTGTTTTTCCGTTTGTTCCTGTAATACCTATAATTTTAAGTTTAGATGCAGGATTCCCGAAGAAATTAGAACACATTACGGAAAAGGCAACTCTTGTATTTTTAACCACAACCTGTTTTTTAAGCCCGAGATCTCTCTGACAAACAACAAATACTGCGCCGTTTGCAAGTGCCTGTTCAGCGGCATCATGTCCGTCAAAATTATTGCCCTTGATGCAAACAAAGATACTGCCGCTTTTCACTTTTCTTGAATCATCGGTAATATAGGAAATATCAGAATCATCAAAAACATCGTAAGTTTTTATTGAATTCATAATCTCATGTGCTTTCATACCGAGTCGCCTCCTTCTTATTAGTCACCTACATTTACATTTGTTTTAAAGTAAACCGTGATAATTTCTCCCATTTTGACGGTAGTTCCCGCCTGTATGCTCTGCTTATAAGCATATACGGAATCCGAACCTAATGAACTGCCGTTAATTTTTATATTCAAACCGCTGTTGACTGCAAGCTTGTTTGCCTGACTTAATGTACAGTTTGAAAAATCCGGAACCGTAACGGTAGATGATGTTTTTTCCTCATCGGTATAAAGAATAATCATACCGTTGTAAGGAAGTTCTCTTCCTGAATCGGGATATTGAGATACAACGTTTTCACCGTCACCTATAACTTTTACAGAAAGCGAAGAACTTGAAACAGCAGCCTTTGCATCTGCAACACTCTTACCGACAAGGTTAGGTGCTTTTTCCACAAGCCTTGACGCTTCTTCATCTGTATATGATTTTTCAACACCGAGATAAGGAAGCACCTGTTCAAATACTTCACGGGCAAGAGGTGCCGCAACAGCACCGCCACCGTGTTCACCCTCGGGTTCATCAACTATAATAATAACTGAAATTTCCGGGTCATCTGCAGGAGCAAAACCGCAGAAGGACGCAATATACACCTCTTCTTCATCCGTAAGTTTTTCGGATGTACCTGTTTTACCTGCCACTCTGTAGCCTTCAACATAAGCATTTTTACCTGTACCGGAAGATACAACCTCCTGCATTATTTCACAGATAACATTTGCTGTTTCCTCGGATACAACCTGACGCCTTACGGTAGGTTCTGTTTCGCTGATAACATTTTGTTCCGCATCAACCTGCTTACTTACGATATAAGGAGTCATAAGCTTGCCGCCGTTGGCAATCGCAGATATTGCAGTAATAACCTGTAAGGGAGAAACCTGGAATGTCTGACCGAATGAATATGATGCAAGATCAGACTTAGTAAAATTCTCTCTTGCTTTATAAAGTACACCTGCTGTGGGCGTCAAATCACCTGATGTATTTATGCCTGTCTTTTCGGTAAAGCCAAAGGCTTCAAAATAATCGTAGAACGTATCCTGCCCCAATTCGCTTGCAAGCGTAACAGCAAAAGGATTGCAGGAATTTTTAAGAAGATCCTCAAATGTTTCGCTACCGTGTCCGCCTGCTTTCCAGCACTTAATGTTTCTGGATGCAAAGTTAATTATACCGCTGCAGAAAAATGTTCTGTTAAGGGTTGCAATACCCTCTTCGTATGATGCGGCGGCGGTAACAACCTTGATAACAGAGCCGGCCTCATAAGTGCTTGTGATTGCCCTGTTACTCCACTGAATATTCTGAAAATCCGACAGTTTGAGTTTTTCCGTGCTTTCGGTATCGGAATCGGTTGATTCTTCAGCCTGCAACGCCATCGTATCAACATATGCTTTATAAAGAGCCTCACTCTTTAGTGTATACGGATCATTAAGATTGTAATCAGGGAATGATGCCATACCAAGAATAGCACCCGTTTCGACATCCATTACAATACCGTAAACATTTTCAGCTCCTGTATCTGTATAAGCTTCGGAAAGGACAGTTTCAAGCACGTTCTGTATATACATATCAATAGTAAGTACAACACCCGTACCTTCCTGTGCCTCGTAGACGGTTTCATACTGATTGGGCATTTCGTTACCCTTACCGTCGTAAGCCGTTATGGTCTGTCCCGAAACACCTGTGAGAATATCATCGTAATAATACTCTATACCTGCAAGGCCTACACCGTCATCACCGGTAAATCCGATTACGGTAGAAGCAAGAGAATCATATGTATAATATCTTTTTACATCGGGATCAATACATATAATATTGCCCAGATAAACAGAATTTTCCTCACGGCTGTCATACTCTTCTATCAATGCAAGTATCTGATCTCTCTGCTCTTTTTCAATACCGTTCTTTAATTTCTGATATGCAACATTTTTGTAAGTATATTCAAGAATTTTTTCCTCATCCATATCGAGAATTTCAGCAAGCTCTTTTGCAACGGCAACGCGTATTTCTTCTCTGTATGATGAATCAATATTGTTAAATCTTGAAGGATTAAGATAAACTTTCCATACGGATGCACTCTGTGCAAGAACATTCATATTTGCATCATAAATTTTGCCTCTTTCGGCTTTGATCTCGGTACTTTTATATTGCTGACTTTCAACAATGGCAGAATAATACTCACCCTGCACTAACTGAAAATAAGCAAGACGTCCTATCAGCAAAACGCCGACGACAATGATTGCACACATCAACCCCAGACCTCTTTTTGACATACTGATTTTTTTCTTTGCTGTCTTATTTCTCATAATGTTAATCTTCTCCTTTCACTTTTCAGATATTAAAAAAACATACATATCCGGGGCATCGCTGAATTAATATATTATGGCACAAAAAGGGCGAAACTCAGTCGCCCTTTAATGTGGTTATGTCTGTGGCAGGCCTGCCTGCCGCAGACACAAAAAAATAACAATCCCTGAATATATTTATTATAAACAATTATAATATATTCCTTAAACTTTGATGTATGTAATTAATTGGCAGTATCGGATCTATAAGACTTACCACCGGAAAGTGCTACATAATTTTCTGTTTCCGTTTCAATATATGTAATTTTTGAAGATTCAATGGGAATCATGCCAAGCGTATTTTCAGCATAATCCTTAATTTTGTTGTATGATACCTTGTTACTAATCTGTGAATTAAGCTTTATCTGTTCATTTCTTGCAATATCAATTTCATCCTCAAGTACCGAGATTTCTATTGCAATCTCGTCCATAGTTGCATTAATGCTCATAACACCGAACATGAAGCTTAATATAATCACAGCACCTGCAATCGCTACTACTGACTTTAAAATAGATGCCTTTGTTGATTTTTTTACATAAATAAATGATTGCTTTTTTGACTTAACCGAGCTTCTTTTTTCAGGTGCAGGAAACTTAACTGGTTCTTCCGGACGGTATTCCGGAATAAGCTCGGGAGCAGCAGTACCGTAGTCATATTTTTCAAACAATGAAAAATCGTATGCAGACTGTGCCATTTTTCACATCCCCTTAAATCTAATAATATTTTATGGTTATAATTTTCTTATTGCACGAAGCCTTGCACTACGGCTTCTCGGATTTTCACTAATCTCTTGCGTTGAAGGTGCAACCGATTTAAATAAAAGTTCACCTTTAGGTTTTTTACCGCATACGCATACGGGAAATTCGGGCGGACAAGTGCAACCTTTGCAAAATTCGTTGAATGTATTTTTAACTATTCTGTCTTCAAGTGAATGGAATGTTATTATTGCAAGCACTCCGCCGGGATTAAGACAGTCAAACATATCCCTTAATGCACCGGGAAGCATATCAAGCTCCCTGTTTACATAAATTCGCAAAGCCTGGAATGTTCGCCTTGCAGGATGTCCGTCACGCTTGGCTTTAGCAGGCATTGATACGGAAATAATATCACACAGTTCAAAAGTTGTTTCAATGCGTTTGGATTCCCGTGCCTTTACGATGTTTTTAGCTATGCTGTATGCGTATTTTTCTTCACCGTAAGAACGGATAATATCGCAAAGCTCGTTAACTGAAAGATTATTAACGGCATCTGCGGCAGAATAGCCGGATTTACTCATTCGCATATCCAACGGTGCATCCTGATGATAAGAAAAACCTCTTTCACCTGTATCAAGCTGATAAGAGCTTACTCCCAAATCAGCCAATATGCCGTCAAGTGATGACACACCGACTTTTTCTATGATTGATTTAATACTGTCAAAAGTATCATTTACTATTCTGACATTGGATGCATCTGCAAAACGGTTTTGTAACGTTTCGATTGCATCAGGATCACGGTCAACTGCAATAAGCAAGCCGTCATTACCCAAACGCTTTAATATTTCAGCAGAATGTCCGCCTCCGCCGGCAGTAGCATCAAGATATTTTCCGCCAAACTCAACTGACAATGCATCTACGGTTTCATAAAGCATTACGCTCTTATGTGAAAATTCCATTAATGCACCGCCTTATTGCTATCATTTGATTTTATTCTTCATCTTCGTCTTCAGTCTCGTGGAACCGCGTTAATACATCCGGTGCCCATATTTCAATAAACCTTTGCATACCAATAAATACAACTTCATCTTTGATTCCTGCGTGTTCAAGCATATTTGATGTAAGTGTTATTCTGCCCTGCTTATCCATCTTGCCACCAAAAACACTTTCAAAGTAAATACGAGTATCATTGGCAAGTTTTTTAAGCTCTTTTTTAGGCATACCGTTTCTTTCGGCTATTTCGAGTTTCTCGATTTTTGCATCAGCATTAACAGCCCAATGTTCTTCTGTATAAAGCCTGAGACAGCCGTCCTCGTGAAGAAAAATGCGAAAATCAGAACCGAGATCATTACGGAAATGAGGATTCATGACAATTCGCTTGGAATTAGTACTGCTGTCGGCACTTTCATTTATTACATATGTAAAGTAGCCACTAAAGCTTGCCATTTCCCCATTTCACCTCACCCAAATTCACATTTTTGAACCAAATCGTGCATTTTTCCACCTTTGAGCATATTATAAACGCTTTTTGCTTAAAAAGTCAATAGTTTTATTCATAATTTTTTATGAAAAACCATATAATTTTGACCGTTATTTTTGGCAAAACAGGATGAATTTTCCTTACCGTTCCGGGCATCCACAATTTGGAGTATTGTCAAACACGCACGACACATGATATAGTGTTTTCACCGCTTACAGACGAAAAAAAATGAGCAATTTTTCCGTCTGTGTGAAAGGAGGTGCAAACGTGAAAAAAATATTTACCGTGTTACTGTGTATGTTAATTTTATTTTTAAACTGTTACGGCATTACGTCCATGGCATCATCACTTTCAGGCTCGGCAGGTATTGTTTCAACAGCATCTACGGGGTTGAACATACGAAGTTCACCGTCCGCAAGTGCTATTGTTGTAAGTTCCGCAAAAAAGAATTCATACCTTACGCTTATAAGCAAAACCGGTGATTGGTGGTATGTTGAATACGCCGACGGTAAAAAAGGTTACTGCCACAGTAATTACATTACAGAAATAAGCTCAACAACAGGATATGTAACGCTTTCATCAGGTTATCTTAACGTAAGAAGCGGAGCCGGAACATCTTACTCTGCAAAAGATAAGCTCTACAACGGTGAAACGGTGTATATTCTCACAAGTTCGGGAAACTGGTATAAGATTCTGTTTGACGGAAACGAAATCGGATATGTTAACAAAAGCTATATTTCAACTGCTTCACAAAGTTACAGCACATCATACAAGAAGCTGAATGTTCCTTATTATTCACAGACCGATTCACGCTGGAGCTCGGTAACGCTCGGTTCTTCGGGTAAAACTCTTGGCAAAATCGGATGTACAACAACCTGTCTTGCCATGACGGAAAGCTTCCGTAGAGGCACGACCGTAAGACCCGACACAATGGCAAAATCACTTACCTACTCTTCAACGGGTTCGCTGTATTGGCCATCTAATTACACAACCACAACATCAGTAAGCTTCAGTGCAATAAAGAATATACTCAATCAGGGCAAGCCTGTTATTCTCGGACTGAGAACGGCATCTTACAGCACCCATTGGGTTGTTGTAACAGGTTATTCCGGTGATACTTACTATGTAAATGACCCGGGTTCTTCATCAAGAACAACACTTGCAAGTGTATTTGATAAATATCCTTATTTCTACAAAATGGCATATTACAGCTAACAGAAAAGGACAGAGCCTCAAAAAGCTCTGTCCGAATTTTTTATTCAATTTTAGAATCTGATAAGTGATGCAATTCTTAAAAACTCATTATAGTAATTAAAATCAAAAATTTCCGGTTCAGCTGAAGCCATCATTGAAAATCCGAAAAATGCAAGAACTACAAAAGCAATAATTGATATAACTACTGATACTGCCCATATTACAAGCATGGCTCTGAAAAAGTTTGCACGGTTTCTGTTCTCCGTCATACAAGCAAAAACGATTGAAATGACAATGCTGACAGGTCCGAGAACCGTTCCGAGAAGCAACCAGCCTAAATATGTACCCATTGATACAGGTTTATTATCCTGTACGGGCGGATTATATGCATTATAATTATAGTTACCGTAATTTGGCATAGTATAGGGTTCATTCTGCTGATATTGATTTTCCTGCTGAATAAAAGCACCGCAGTTTTCACAATAGCTTATATTATCCTGACAATTCGCACCGCAATTTTTACAAATCATATTAAAACCTCCTTGTTTTCTGTATTTCTATTATATAATACAATAATATATCTTGTCAATATTTATTAAAATAAAAGCGTTACTCCGGTAATAATTACAAGAAATATAAAATTAAACTGTAATATAGCGATATATAACAAGTGTTCTTACTGACACTTATCATATGAAGCGGAAAATTTTAATTATTAATTTTATTTTACAACAACAGCAAGAAAGTTGTTCAAGAGAATGAAAAAACGTTTGATTGCACAAATAAAATCATCAATAATTGCTTCATGCTCTTTTCGCAACAGAAAACGGATTTTGCCGTATCGCGGCTACCGTTTTCGGTTAGACCATATCCGTGCACGCGTAGCGGGCGTTCAGAGGGACATATAATAATTTTTTGCTTTTATAAAACAGTTTCCCATAAAGAAAAAAACAGCCACAGCCGAAGCTGTGACTGCAAATATTCAATATTAATATTTATTGTAGAGAGGACCGTAAGCCTGACAAGCTCTGTAATCCTGTCCTTCTTTATCCATGCCAAATGCATTCCATACTGCAGGACGGAAGATTTTATCTTCGGGTACGTTATGCATACATACAGGAATACGAAGCATTGAACACATTGTGATAAGGTCTGCACCAACGTGACCATAGGAAATTGCACCGTGGTTAGCACCCCAGTTATTCATTACATCGTAAGCGGTCTTGAAGGGGCTGCCTTCCTTACCGTCACATCTGGGAGCGAACCATGTACAGGGCCATGTGGGGTCAGTTCTGTCCCAAAGTGTCTTTGTAACATCATCGGGAAGAGCTACTGTCCAGCCTTCTGCAATCTGAAGAACGGGGCCGAGACCTTTAACAAGGTTAAGACGGATCATTGTAACGGGCATTTCAGCCTTTGTTACAAAGTGTGAGGAGAATCCGCCGCCTCTGAAATAGCCGTTATCTGCTGCACACCAATCTGTTGCTTCAAGAATAGCTTTCTGATCTGCTTCCGTAACATTCCACCATTCTTTCATAACAGCGTTGCCGTTTTCATCCTTTGCTTCACCGCAAGCATCAAGACAAGCCGCACCGGAATTGATAAGGTGAATAAATCCGTCACAATCCTTTGCTTTGCCCTCGATGTCATAGCCTGTTGCTCTCTTAACAGCGGAGCCTGACCAATATGTACGAACATCAGCAAAAATCTGTGCTCTGTTTGTAAGAAGCTTTAAGAAAAGCATACCAAGACCGTTGAGAACGTCGTTTTCTGTTGCAAGAATGTAGGGTTCTCTTGCACCGTTCCAGTCAAAAGATGTGTTAAGCATAGCTTCGGGGAAATCACAGTTGGGATAGAAGTCTGTCCACTGACGCTGACCCTGGAAGCCTGCTGCGATAGCATTGTGACCGATCTGTTCTTCGGAGAACTTTTCTTCGAGCTTTTTGTTACCGCTCATAAGGTCTTTGATAATACACATCATCTTAACAACGAATTCCCATGACTCTGCCTTTTCTTCCTCTGACTTCTTAACAAAATCGGGGTTTTTGTCCCAGCCTTCTTTGCAGTTAGCCTTTGTCCATGCAAGAGCCTTCTGATATTCTTCCTCGTCATAGATGCCTTCTGTCATTCGTCTGATAACTTCAACCTCGTCAACAGACTCAACTC